>NZ_JAIGQA010000034.1:0-54294 GCF_019733245.1 Streptomyces sp. WAC04114 | reverse complement strand
TCGGTGATCCGATGGACGGGGTATCAACATATCTGGCGTTGACTTTTGGCACGCTGTTGAGTTCTCAAGGAACGGTCGCTTCCTTTGTACTCACCCTCTCGGGCTTTCCTCCGGGCTTCCCTTCGGTGTTCCAAACTCTATCAGTGTTTTTCCGGCCCCCCGACCACCGTCCTGCAGGCATGCAGAAAGTGACCCAGAGATAGGATCTGACAAGTTGGTTGCTGCTCGGCCAGGACGCGAGGTTGCGTCGCTCAGCCCCAAGCAGGAGTACGACTGTACACGCGGCCGCGGAGCCGGTGCAAATCGATTTGAGGTATGGTCTAGACCACTTCGGAGTGCGTACGCGGAACCGGCACTTCAGGTGACATACGCTGCTCAACAGTGTGCCGCCCGGTACCTACAGGGACGGCCATATCGATCTCCATCCCTGGGAGGCTTCCCATGACCACCGTGACGTCCCCGCTCGCAGGACGCGCCATCGGACTGGCAGCCGTGCCGGATCCCGTCTTCTCCGGGGCCATGGTCGGCCCGGGCACCGCGATCGATCCCGTACGGGAGCCTTCCGAGGCCGTCTCCCCCGTGGACGGCGTCATCGTCTCCCTGCACCCGCACGCTTTCGTCGTGGTCGATGAGAGCGGCCACGGCGTGCTCACCCACCTCGGTATCGACACCGTGCAGCTCAACGGCCAGGGTTTCGAGCTGCTCGTGAACAAGGGCGACACCGTCCGGCGCGGCCAGGCTGTCGTGCGCTGGAACCCGGCCGACGTCGAGGCCGCCGGGAAGTCCGCGATCTGCCCGGTCGTGGCGCTGGAGGCCACGGCCGAAGCTCTCTCCGATCTTCGCATCGACGGCGAAGTGAAGGCCGGCGACAGTCTCTTCCTCTGGAAGTGACGCCCGTGCCGTCATATGACGGCGAGTACGACAACCAACGCGGCGGCGGGGCCCGCCGCTCTATCGGAGACGGGTGAGATGGAGACAACGCTGCGAGGCGTCGGCGTGAGCCACGGTGTGGCCATCGGCGAGGTACGGCACATGGGAACGGCGGTGCTCGAGCCGCCCGCGAAGCAGATCCCGGCGGAAGATGCGGAGCGCGAACAGGGGCGCGCCCGCAAGGCCGTGGAGGCGGTGGCGGCGGACCTGATGGCACGCGGCAACCTGGCCGGAGGCGAAGCCCAGGCAGTGCTCGAGGCGCAGGCCATGATGGCCCAGGATCCCGAGCTGATGGCCGATGTGGAGCGTCGGATCGCCGTCGGCAGCACGGCGGAGCGCGGGGTGTACGACGCGTTCGCCTCGTACCGAGAGCTGCTGGCGGGAGCCGGTGAGTACCTCGCCGGTCGCGTGGCCGACCTCGACGACGTGCGGAATCGTATTGTCGCCCGTCTGCTGGGGGTGCCGATGCCGGGCGTCCCCGACAGCGACGAGCCCTATGTGCTGGTGGCCCGTGACCTCGCGCCCGCGGACACCGCGCTGCTCGACCCGACTCTTGTGCTCGGCTTCGTCACCGAGGAGGGCGGTCCGACCAGCCACAGCGCGATTCTGGCCCGGGCGCTCGGTGTGCCGGCCGTGGTGGCGCTGCCGGGGGCCGGTGAACTCGCCGAGGGCACGATGATCGCCGTCGACGGCAGCACGGGAGAGATCTTCGTGAACCCGAGCGACGAGAAGAAGGCCCAGCTCGAGGCCGCGGCCGCCCAGCGGAAGGCTGCGTTGGCGGCCTCTACCGGACCGGGTGCCACCGCTGACGGTCACAAGGTGCCACTGCTCGCGAACATCGGTGGTCCGGCTGATGTGGAGGCCGCCGTCGAGGCCGGTGCCGAGGGCGTCGGTCTCTTCCGTACCGAGTTCCTCTTCCTGGACGACAGCAAGCAGGCGCCGTCCGAGGAGAAGCAGGTCGCTGCCTACCGGCAGGTGCTGGAGGCGTTCCCCGAGGGGCGCGTCGTGGTGCGTGTGCTGGACGCGGGTGCGGACAAGCCGCTCGACTTCCTCACGCCGGCCGACGAGCCGAACCCCGCGCTCGGTGTGCGGGGGCTGCGGACGCTGCTCGATCACCCGGACGTCCTGCGTACCCAGCTGACCGCGCTGGCGAAGGCCGCCGAGGGGCTGCCTGTCTACCTTGAGGTCATGGCTCCGATGGTGGCGGACCGTACGGATGCCCGGGCCTTCGCGGACGCCTGCCGTGAGGCTGGGCTGCGGGCGAAGTTCGGCGCGATGGTCGAGATCCCGTCGGCCGCTCTGCGGGCTCGCTCGATCCTGCAGGAGGTCGAGTTCCTGTCGCTGGGGACGAACGACCTCGCTCAGTACACCTTCGCCGCCGACCGGCAGGTGGGTGCGGTCTCCCGTCTGCAGGACCCGTGGCAGCCCGCGCTTCTCGACCTGGTGGAGCTGTCCGCCGAGGCGGCGAAGGCCGAGGGGAAGAGCTGTGGTGTCTGTGGCGAGGCCGCGTCCGACCCGCTGCTGGCGTGTGTGCTGACCGGTCTGGGCGTCACCTCTCTCTCGATGGGTGCCGCGTCGATTCCCTATGTCCGCGCGACGCTGGCGAAGTACACGCTGGCGCAGTGCGAGCGGGCCGCTGCGGCGGCGAGGGCGACGGACAGTGCCGAGGACGCGCGCAGCGCGGCGCAGGCGGTGTTGTCGGGCGAGTAGCTCGGCCTTGTTGCCGACGGCTTCCCGGGAGGGGCGCTCCACTGAGGTGGGGCGCCCCTCCGGCGTTCTCAGTGCTGGTGGCCCTGCGCCGGTTTCTCCTCGCCGAGGTCGGGCGGTGCGCAGTAGTCGACGTTGGATTCCGGGGAGATCAGGTCTCCGGATTCGATGTCGGTGCAGTAGGCGTCGAAGACCTCTCCCGCGGTGAGGGGTTCGAGTCCGTATCCGCGCATGCGCCAGCCGTAGACGCGGTCGGGTGTGTCCGGGGCGCTCACGCGGATGACGAGCCCTCCCGGACTTTCGGTGGCCAGGCCGAGCGCCAGCACCGTGGTGAACTCGAGGGCTTCGGTCTCGTCCACTTCCAGGGCGGTTCCGTCGTCGGCGATGTGGAGGGCGGCGGTGAGGGTTTCCGGTCGTCCGGTGACGCTGCAGACGAGGTGGCGGTTGCCGGGTGGTGCCGTGTCGAGGATGCGGACGAGGAGGCCCGCGGCCCGGGTGAAAGCGGCGCGTCCGATGTCTTCGCCGCAGGAGGTGCAGGCGCCCAGGCGGGCGAGGAGGGTGGTCGCGTACTCCCAGGTGGCTTGCCGGATGGCCTCGTCGACGAGGGCCGGGACGAGGTCGGCCAGCGGCCGGCCGTCGTAGGGGAGAGTCGTGCCGGTGGCCGCGATCTGTGCGGTGAAGCGGGTGCGGCTCGACGCGTTGTCGGGGTCCAGGCCCTTTTGCGTGCAGAACTCGGCGTACTCCTCGGGGTCGAAGAGGGCCACGGTGGTGTGGCTGCCCTGCAGGGCTCGGGTCCTGAGGAGGGACTCCACCTGTTTCAGGTAGGTCGCGTGGTCGGCGAAGGTGAAGGTGCGGTAGCGCCGCATGGCCCGGAAGTCGTGTTCGTCGGTGAGCAGGCCGATGGTGCCGGCGATCTCGCGGTGCAGGACGCGTCGCATGGTGCGGCTGTCGGTGTGCGCCATTGTTTCCCCCTGTGCACGGTCGATCAATGCTCACTCACAGTAATCGGCAGCACTGACAATCGGCCCGGGCCTGGTGGGCGTGCAGCCACTTGAAGCCTGAAGGCGCAGGTCACAGTGGGTATGTGCTGTGACCTGCGCCCTGAGTCAAGGTGACGGGGAGTTGCGTGGCGGGGGTCAGGCGCGCTTGCGGGCCAGGTCCTCGTAGAAGTTCAGCAGGTCGAGGTTGTCGATGGAGCCCGGGTTGACCGCCTTCTCCAGCGGGGTTCCCTGCAGGAGGCGCTTGACGGGGACCTCGATGCGCTTGCCGGTGAGGGTGTGCGGGACGCCGGGGACTTCGATGATCTCGTCGGGGACGTGGCGCGGGGACAGCTGCTCCCGGATCGTCTGCTTGATGCGTTTCAGCAGGGCTTCGTCGAGGACGGTCCCGGGGGTCAGGTGGACGAAGAGGGGCATCCAGTAGCCGCCGTCGGGCTGCTCGATGCCGATGACGAGGGATTCCCTGATCTCGGGGAGCCGCTCGACGGCTTCGTAGATGTCGGCGGATCCCATGCGGACGCCCTGGCGGTTGAGCGTGGAGTCGGAGCGGCCGTGGATGACGACCGATCCGCGGGAGGTGAGGGTGATCCAGTCGCCGTGCCGCCATACGCCGGGGTAGGTGTCGAAGTAGCTGTCGTGGTAGCGGCTGCCGTCGGGGTCGTTCCAGAAGTGGATGGGCATCGACGGCATGGGGTTGGTGACGACGAGTTCGCCGACCTCGTCGACGAGGGGGTTGCCGCTGGGGTCCCAGGACTGCAGGTCGGTGCCGAGGCACGGGGCCTGGAGCTCGCCGACGTGGACCGGGAGGGTCGGTACGGCTCCGGCGAAGCAGGAGCACACGTCGGTGCCGCCGCTGACGGAGGCGATCCACAGGTCCTCGCGGACCTCGTCGTGGAGCCAGCGGAAGCCGTCGGGCGGGAGGGGCGAGCCGGTGGTGGCGACGCACTGGACGGAGGACAGGTCGAAGTCGCGGGACGGGTGCACGCCGGCCTTGCGGCAGGCCATGACGTAGGCGGCCGAGGTGCCGTAGAGGGTGGCTTTCGTGCGTTCGGCGATCCGCCACTGGGCGCCGGTGTCGGGGTAGCCGGGGCTGCCGTCGTAGAGCACGATCGTGGTGCCGGTGAGCAGGCCGGAGACGAGGAAGTTCCACATCATCCAGCCGGTCGAGGTGTACCAGAAGAAGCGGTCCTCGGGGCCGAGGTCGCAGTGCAGGCCGAGTTGCTTGAGGTGCTCGACCAGGATGCCGCCCTGGGACTGGACGATGGCCTTGGGCAGGCCGGTCGTGCCGGAGGAGTAGAGCACCCACAGGGGGTGGTCGAAGGGCACCTGTTCGAAGACGGGGTCGGTGTCGGCCGAGGTGAGGGCCGACCAGTCCAGGGCGCCCTCGGGTGTCTCGGTGCCGAGGAGCGGGATGTGGATCACCGCGCGCAGGGTGGGCAGTTCGCGGCGCAGCTCGGTGACGACGTCGCGCCGGTCGTGCTCCTTGCCGCCGTAGCGATAGCCGTCGACCGTGAAGAGCACCACGGGTTCGACCTGCTGGAAGCGGTCGAGGACGCTGCGGGCTCCGAAGTCGGGTGCGCAGGACGTCCAGACCGCGCCGACGGCGGCTGTGGCGAGGAGGGCCACCACCGCCTGGGGGACGTTCGGGAGGTAGCCGCTGACGCGGTCGCCGGGGCGTACGCCGAGGGCGCGCAGTTCGGCGGCCAGGGAGCCGACCTGGCGGCGCAGCTCGGCCCAGGTGACGGGGCGTGGTTCGTGTGTCTCGTCGACGTGCAGGAGGGCCGGTTCGTCCGCGCGGGTGGCGACCGCGCGCAGGGCGTGTTCGGCGTAGTTGAGGGTCGCTTCGGGGAACCACTGGGCGCCCGGCATCGAGCGGTCGCCGAGCACGCGCGCGTAGGGGTGCGAGAAGCGGACGTCGAACCACTCCGTGACGGCTCTCCAGAAGGTGTCCAGCTCGTCGACGGACCAGCGCTGCAGCGCCGCGTACCCGCCGTCTGCGGGGGCGCCGTGGTGTTCGGCGGCCCAGGCCTGGAACCTGGTGATCCGTGCGCGGGCGATGCGCTCGGGGTCGGGCTGCCAGAGTGGCTGGAAAGTGTCGGTCGACATGGTCGGCTCCCGGACTGTGCGCGTCGTGTGCGTCCTCCGCGCACGGGCTGGGGTGTGCGCGTGAGCGGCTGGCACGGACAATGCCATGTGATCGACTTCGACACCAGGGTGCGCCCCACATAGTCCGTGTCGTGAAGATGTGGTCCTGGCACGGATGAACGGCAGTTGAACGACACACGTGTGCGGGGCGGTCGGTGGCAGGGTGAGCAGCATGAACGGTCGTGACCTGGTGCGTTCGGTGAAAGCGGTGGCTTCGGTGGGGGCGGCGCAGGGTGTGCGAACCGTACGAGCAGCGTGGCGCAGGCGGCGGGCCGACGCCACCGGGCTGCCGCCGCGGGGGGCGGAGCGTGCGCGGGTGCCAGGGCCCGTGGAGGACGTGGAGCCGGGGCCGGGCGGCGGTGTCGTCCGGTTCAGCCGGTCGGAGCTGCGGATTCTGGTCGCCGTGAACGGTGCCGTCTTCTGGGGCTGGGACGGGGCGGAGCCGGAACCGTCGTACGCGCTGGCCGGCCGTTGTCCCGAGCCGGATCCTCGGGCGGTCCTGGAGCCGGACAAGGACGGCGGCTGGCGTGTGGTGGCCGAGCGGGTGACGGTCGTGGTCTCGCGGCACGGCGCGGTGGAGGTACGGACTCCGGGTGGTGTGACTCTGCGGCATGATCTGCCGCCGCGGTGGTGGGAGCCGGTCGGTGGCGGTCCTGCGAGGTGGATGCAGCGGTCGGAGGTGGGCGCCGACGCGCGGTTCTTCGGTCTCGGGGGACGTAGCTCGGGTCCTCGGCTGCCGGACGGCACGTACCGGCTGTGGAACAGCGATCCCGGCCGTGCCTTCGCGCCCGGGGAGGACCCGCTGTACATCACGATGCCGGTTCAGCTGGTGGTGTCCGACGGCGGTACGCATCTGGCGTTCCACGACAGCTCGTGGGACGGCACGGTGACGCTGCGGGAGGGCGAGGAGGGCGCGGGTTCCGGGCATGACCGGGTCGGGACGAGCGAGCTGCGGATGGACGGAGGCCCGCTGCGCTGCTGGGTGATGGTGGGCACCCCCGCGCGCGTGCTGCTCGCCTGGGCGTCGCTCACCGGGGCGCCCGCGCTGCCGCCCGCGTGGGCGCTCGGGCACCATCACGCGCGGTGGGGGTTCGGCAGTGAACAGGAGGTGCGGCGGATCGTCGCGGGCTACCTGGAGCACGGTCTGCCTCTGGACGCCGTACATCTGGACATCGACCACCTCGACGCGCACCAGGTGTTCACCGTCGACCAGGAACGCTTCCCCAAGTTGCCCGTGCTGGCCGAGGAGCTCCGGCGGGACGGCATCCGGCTGGTGTCGATCGTCGACCCTGCGGTGAAGGCGTATCCCGGCAACACGGTGTACGACGGCGGTGCGGCCGGGGACGCGTTCGTGCGGGATGCCTCTGGTGAGGTCGTGGAGGGTGTCGCGTGGGCCGGGGAGGCGGTGTTTCCCGATTTCACGCACGCGCGCGTGCGTGAGTGGTGGGGCGGCCTCTACGAGGAGCGGCTCGCGCAGGGTTTCTCGGGGTTCTGGCACGACATGAACGAGCCCACGTCGTTCACCGCCTTCGGCGAGTCGACACTGCCGCGCTCGGCCCGTCACTCCCTGGAGGGACGCGGCGGTGACCATCGTGAGGCGCACAACGTGTACGCGCTGTGCATGGCCAGGGCCGGTTACGAAGGGCTGCGGAGGCTCGCGCCCGAGGAGCGGCCGTTCCTGTTCTCCCGCTCCGGGTGGGCCGGCATGCAGCGCTACGGGGGGACGTGGTCGGGGGACGTGGCCACCGGCTGGCCGGGGTTGCGGGCGTCGTTGGCGCTGGTGATGGGGCTCGGGCTGTGCGGCGTCCCGTACTCGGGGCCGGACGTCGGGGGCTTCGACGGAGATCCGTCTCCCGAGCTGTATCTGCGCTGGTTCCAGCTGGGCGCCTATCTGCCGCTGTTCCGGACGCACGCGAGTCTGCGGGCGGGGCGCAGGGAGCCGTGGGAGTTCGGTGGCGAGGTGCTGGAGCACGCGCGCGCGGCGCTCGTCGAACGCCGTCGGCTGCTGCCGTACTTCATGACGCTGGCGCATATGGCGCGGCGGACCGGAGCGCCCTTCGTGCGGCCGCTGTGGTGGGCGGCGCCGGAGGAGCGGGCGCTGCGCGACTGCGACGACGCCTTCCTGCTGGGTGACAGCCTGCTGGTGGCGCCGGTGCTGGCCCCGGGCGCCGAACGGCGTGCCGTGCAGCTCCCGTGGGGGCGCTGGTACGACACCGCGACAGGGCGGGCGTACGAGGGGCCGGGGCAGGTGTTCGTCGACGCGCCTCTGGGGCGGATCCCGGTGTTCGCGCGCGCGGGTGCCGTGCTTCCGGTACGGGGGGAGGACGGCGGGCTGGAGCTGGAGGTGTGGGCGCCCGCCCCCGGTCCGTCCCCGGGCGGGCTGGTCGTGCCGGACGGGGGCGACGGGTGGGACGAGCCGGGGATCGAGCGCTACACCGCTCGGTGGACGGGCTCCCGGGTGGTGGTCGAGCGGGAGGGCGAGGACGGCGGCGGCGCGCCGTCCTACCCAGTGCGCGTCCACGGGGCCGGGGAGCGCTGAGCTCAGATGTACCGGCCCTCGAACCAGGCCCGCACGGCCAGCGTGTGCAGGGGGAAGGCGAGTTCCTCGGGCCTGCGCAGGAGGTGCCAGCCCTCCGTCTCGTCCGTGGCGGCGGAAGAGGGCAGGCCCTCGGCCGGACGCTCCGGGAGGAGGCCGAAGAGCAGCAGGTGTCCGTCGGGAGAGCTCATCGCGTCGGCGAGCCGTACGTCACGGCCGGCCGCGTCGATGCCGGTCTCCTCCCGGAGTTCGCGTATGACGGCCTGTCGCCAGTCCTCCCGGTCGTCGATGTAGCCGCCGGGCAGGGCGATGCCCCCGCGCGCGGGGGCGATGGTTCGGGTGATGACGACCAGGGCGGTTCCCTTGGTGTCGTACACGGGCTGGAGGGCTACCGCGACCGGGACGGGATTGCGGTAGGTCACGGCCCCGCACACCGGGCAGGTGCGGGGCCAGCCGGTGACGCCCTCTCCGTAGGGCGCGCCGCAGCTCGAACAGTGTGAGTTCGGCGCGGAGTTGGAAGCGGAGTGCTGAGATTCGGACACGCGCGGACTGTAGCCGATCACGGAGAAGGCGCTGCGAGCAGGCTGCTCAGTGAGCGCCGGCGAGGGATTTCCTGGCGACGGGGAAGTCGAAGTACGTGTCCGGATGGGCCTCGGGCTTGAAGGTGTAGTGCCACCACTCCTCTGCCAGGTTCACGAAGCCGAGGTCTTCCAGGGTGCCCTTGAGAAGCAGCCGGTGGGCCCGCTGTTGGCCCTGGATGCGTGGGTCGAGGGTGTGCGAGAGGGTGTCGAAGCAGTCGAAGCCGGTCCCCATGTCGACGGAGTTGTCGGGGAATCGCTCGCCCTGGGGCGCGAAACAGGGCACCAGGGGCTCTCCGGGGCGGTAGGGCCGGGTGGGCTTCGCCGGGAGCCTGACAAGCGTGACGTCCAGGGTCGAGCCACGGCTGTGGCCGGATTTCGCCGCGATGTAGCCGTCGGCGAACAGGCGGGTCTTGTCGACGTTCGGGTAGAACTCACCTTTCATCGCCTCGTCCTCGAGGTCCTCGGCCCAGCGCACGAAGTGGTCCACCGCGCGCTGCGGCCGGTAACAGTCGTACACCTTGAGGGTGTAGCCCTGACGCAGGAGCTTGCGTTGGGCCTTGTGGAGGGCTTCTGCGGCGGGGCGGGTGAGGATGCAGATGGGCTGGTGGTAGCCGTCGATGCGCTCTCCCACGAAGTTGTGCGGGGTGACGTAGCGCATCTCCTGGATGATGGTCGGGTCCACGCTTCTCAGCGCCACGAAGTCCTTCGGTGCCTTCGGGTCGGTGCCGGCCTGGGCGGTCGTGCCGGGTGCGGTCGACGCCAGCAGAGCGGCGAGCGTGGTGATGAGGGCACGTGCCACGGTGGTGAGTCGTGTCATGCCCCTGCGTCTACCAGGACTGGTGGCGTCACGGAAAGGGGCCACATTCGGAGCCGCGACCGTCCGGCCGTTTCGGGCTCGTGGACTGCCGATCTCCGACCGGCCGTGACACACTCCTGACGTTCCGTCAGATTCGTTCTGCGGGGAGGGCGCTGTGGCTCGTGCACGAACACCTGTGGTGGCGGGGTGGTTCTCCGGGGAGGGGGATGCTTTCCGGTTGCTCGGCACGCGTTGTTCGGCGTGCGCCTCGGTCTTCTTCCCCCGCGAGGACCACCACTGCCACAACCCGGCCTGCACAGGCGGCGAGTTGATGGAGGTCCCGCTGTCGCGGCGTGGGCGTGTCTGGTCGTTCACGGACAGCCGGTATCCCCCTCCGTCACCCTATGTGACCGATCCGGAACTTTCGTGGGAGCCGTGCACGTTCATCGCTGTGGAGCTGGAGGCCGAGCGGATGGTGGTGCTGGGACAGGCGGCTCCCGGGATCACCGTCGCCGACCTGGCGGTGGGCCTGGAGGTGGAGGTCGTACCGGGTGTGCTCCATGAGGACGCGGAGACGACCTGGACGACGTGGCACTGGCGGCCGACGGGGGTGACGGCATGACGGAAGAGGTGGCCGTGCTCGGCGCGGGCATGCACCCGTGGGGCAAATGGGGGCGCAACTTCGTGGAGTACGGCGTCGCGGCGGCCCGCGAGGCGCTCGCCGATGCCGGACTGGAATGGCGGGACATCAGCGCGATCGTGGGGGCGGACACGGTGCGGGGCGGCTACCCCGGCCATGTCGCCGGGGCCACGTTCGCGAAGGCCCTGGGCTGGCAGGGGGCCCGGGTCACCAGCGTGTACGCCGCGTGCGCGTCCGGGGCGCAGGCCATCCACGCCGCGCGGGCCCAGATCCTCGCCGGGCTCGCCGATGTGGTGCTCGTCGTGGGGGCCGATGCCGCTCCCAAGGGGTTCTTCCGCCCTGCGGGCGGGGACCGGCCCGACGATCCCGACTGGCTGCGGTTCCGGATTCTCGGGGCCACCAACCCCGTGTACTTCGGGCTGTACGCCCGCAGACGAATGGCTCAGCACGGTGACACGCCGGACGACTTCGCACAGGTCAAGGTGAAGAACTCGGCGATGGGAGCGCTGAACCCCCACGCGCGCTACCGCAGTCGCGTGACCGCCGAGGAGGTCGCCGCCTCTGCCGTGGTCGCCGACCCGCTGCGACTGCTCGACATCTGCGCGACCTCCGACGGCGGCGCGGCGCTCGTGCTCTCGAGCATGGAGTACGCGCGCCGGCACGGGCAGGCGGAGCCGGTGCGGATCCGCGCGGTGTCCACGGTGACCCCGCGCTACCCGAACACCGTGCTGGACCTGCCGGACATCGCCACGGACTCCGCACGGGCGGTACAGCCGTCCAGCGAGACGTTCCGCGGATCGATCGCCCGGGCGGCCTACGAGGAGGCGGGCCTCGGGCCGGAGGACCTGTCGCTCGCCGAGGTCTACGACCTGTCCACCGCCCTCGAGTTGCAGTGGTACGAGGACTTGGGGCTGTGCGGGGAGGGCGAGGGTGTGAAGCTGCTGAGGGACGGGGCGACAGCACTGGGAGGGCGTATACCGGTGAACGTCAGCGGCGGACTGGCCTCCTTCGGGGAAGCCGTTCCGGCGCAGGCGATAGCCCAGGTGTCCGAGCTGACCCGGCAGTTGAGGGGCGTGGCGGGTGACCGGCAGGTCCCGGGAGCGCGCGTCGGTATCACGGCGAACCAGGGGCTGTTCGGGCACGGGTCGGCGGTGATAGCGGTGCGGTGAGCCCTCAGTGGCATGACCGAGCGCATGGGGCCATGGACCTGCGGCGGCGCCGGCCCTTCCGATTCACTGATCCAGCCCGGGGCATACGCTGTGTGATCGCGCCGGAATCCTGTGTGAACGTCTCATGAACTGCGCTTGGGCGTGCGCCGGTGGCGTCAATCATGCTCCCGTGCACTCCTGGACGGACACTCTCCGCTTCGCCTTCCAACCGGTGGTCAATCTGACGACCGGAGCGGTCGCGGGGCTGGAGATACTCGCCCGGCCGGAGACCGGCGACATCCTGGCCGAGGCCCGCCGGGACCCGGAGCTCGACTGCCGGCTGGCGGTGTCGGCGATCCGTGCGGCGGCGCGGAAGGAGACCCTGCTTCCGCTGTTCGTCAACGTGTTCGCCGGGACCCTGGCCGACCTCGGAGGTCTCCCCGCCCTGCACGACGCCGTGCGTGAGGCAGGGCGGCTCCCCTGGGAGGTGACGGTCGACGTCTGCCCGCCGTACACGCATGTGCCGCAGCAGTCCCTGCTTCAGGCGGTGGCCATGGTGCGCGGGCAGGGCTTCCGGTTCTGCGCGGACGGTGTCGGGGACGGGGATGTGCCGTTGCGGCTGCTCGCGGACCTCGCGCCCGGCCTGGTCAAGCTGGACGCGTCGCTGCTGACGCGACCGGCGGTGGTCCGGTCGATGCGGACACTGTGCGACGAGATGGGGGCGCTCCTGGCCGTGGAGGGGGTGGAGACCGAGGGACAGTGCGCGGCGGCACTGGCGGCCGGGGCACAGCTGGCGCAGGGCGAGCTGTTCGCGCCGCCGGCCCGCCTGCCTGCTGCGGACGTCTACATGCCGCCCCGCTCCCCCGCCGAGGCGCCGGCTCCGGGGTCCGGGCCGTCGGTGCGGGAGTTCGTCCGGCCCGCCGCCCTGCTGCCCGCCACCGCGTCCGCGGGGCAGGTACGCGCCCTGCTGACCGGGTCACCGGATGTGTCCGGGGTGCTGCTCGTGGACACCAGGGGCGTTCCGGTGCGGTCGGTGCACCGCTCCCGCTTCCTGCTGTCGATGTCGGGGCGCTACGGGCACGCCCTGTACGCCGACCGCCCCGCGGCCAAGCTCGGTGATCCACCGCGGACGGTGGGCGTCGACGCCACGGCCTGGGAGGTGCTGGAGGTGGTGGCGGTCGGCGAGCGGGACCGCACCTCGGACGACGTGGCCGTGGTGGACGAGTACGGCAGGTGCGTGGGCGTCGTGCGGCTCGCCGACCTCGTGCGAGCACTGGCCGAGACACGGGTGGAGGAGGCGGCGGGACTCAATCCGCTGACGCGTCTGCCCGGCTCGGACGCGATCACCGGCGAGGTCGACCGTCGGATCGCGGCCGGGCGGGCGTTCGCGTTGAGCTGGCTGGACATCGACCACTTCAAGCAGGTCAACGACGGGGCCGGATTCACGGCGGGAGACGAGCTGATCAGGGCGGTGGGCCGGGCGCTGCAACAGGCCGCGACGGAGGGCGCGCGGGTGGGGCACATCGGCGGAGACGACTTCCTGGTGCTCGCCGATCCGGACGGCCTCGATCCGCTGGCCGCCTCGGTGCTGGACGCTGCCTGGTCGGCCGGGGGCCGGCCCGTCACGCTGTCGCTCGCGACGGTGCTGTGCGCGCCGGGCAGCGTGAGCGACCACCGGCAGGCCGCGGCCTACCTGGCCCCGTTGAAGAAGGCGGCGAAGGCGCTGCACGGGGCGAGTTGGGTGCTGGGCCGGGCGGGCGTGGCGGGCCACGAGACCCGCCGGGGCTCGCACACGTCACCGGAGCCCGTGCGTGCGCCTGCGCCTGCGCCTGCGCCTGCGAGGTGCGGTATGGCGGTCGAGAGGGGCGCGCAAGGCGTCTGAGGCGTCGGGGGCGGCTCTCGATCGGCCGTTTCCCTGCTCGCCGGTGGTCGGGTGCCGGCGCTCGCCCCGTTCGGCAGCCGGGCCGACGCGTCGGCCCCTGGAGTTGCGGCGCTGTCGAGGTCGTGCACGAGCGCGGCAGTGACCGGTCGCCAGGCCCCGCCGTGACCGGCCACCAGGCCCCCTCCGTGGAGGCCAGGACCCCGCGGAACTCCTGCGGTTGAGAAACCTCCAGGTCAGGTGGATCCTGGACACTAGCAAGCCAGGAGTCAGGTGCGGCTGGGTTTTTGCCCTTGGCGGAGCCCGGCGGAGGCCGGACACCATCAGCCAAGACTCGCGCGGCGCAACGAGGCCCGCGCGGGCCCGGAACAGATCTGAACATCGACCCGACCGGGCGCCGCCCAGGCCGAACAACCGGCCCGTCGGCCCGGCGTCAGCCCGGTGGCCGTCGGATGGCCGTCAACCGTTGCGGTCGGCGACCTTGACGCCCCTTGGGTGCCGGTGAACACTTCCGGTGTCAGTCGACATCGCCATACATAGTCGGCGTATTCCGGCACTGTGGCGCGTGGGTGCGCCTACGCCAAGGCCCATCACCCCACGGGCGGTTCGGCTGCGACGGCACGCTCGTCACGGATGCCGGGCGGGGCGCGGGATCTTCCTGCCTTCGGTTGAAGTAGCCACGGGAAAACGCACCCTGCAGGTGAGGACCGGGGCCGATCGTCCCGGGCCAGGCTGAGGAGCAGCCATGACTAACGGAGACATTTTCGTCGGCGAGATGATCGGCACGGCGATTCTGATCCTGTTCGGTGCCGGCGTGTGCGCCGCCGTCACCTTGAGATTCTCGAAAGCACGGGCCTCCGGGTGGATCGTGATCGCGTTCGGCTGGGGCTTCGGCGTGCTGGCCGGTGCGTACACCGCCGCTCCCCTGTCCGGAGGGGTCATCAACCCCGCAGTCACCTTCGGCCTGGCCGTCGACACCGGCGTGTGGAGCAAGGTATGGGTCTACCTGCTGGGTCAGATCACCGGCGCCATGATCGGGGCCGTCCTGTGCTACCTCGTGTACTACGCCCAATTCGCGGCCAATGTGCGCAAGACGGGCACCACGGAGGGCACGGCGGACGAACCAGTGCCGACGCTGGGGATCTTCGCGACCATCCCGGAGATCAGGAACCCGATCGCCAACCTGGTCACCGAGATCCTCGCCACCATTGCACTGGTGCTGCCGATCCTGGCCCTGGTCGGGCAGGACAGGCACGTGGAGGGCATCGGCATCGGCCTGGTTCCCGGGGGCGGCGGCATCTACGGGTCCGGTATCGCGATCCTGCTGGTCTCCTTGCTGGTCGTCGGCATCGGCCTGTCCCTGGGCGGTCCCACCGGCTATGCCATCAACCCGGCCCGCGACCTCGGCCCGCGCATCATCCACGCCATCCTGCCGATCCCGAACAAGGGCACGTCCGACTGGGGCTACTCGTGGATCCCCGTCGTCGGACCACTGATCGGCGGCCTGCTCGGTGGCGTCATCTACAACGCAGCCTTCTGAACCAGCCGAAGGGGTAGCCATGACGGACAACTCCGCGAAGTACGTCGCAGCCATCGACCAGGGCACCACATCGAGCCGCTGCATCGTCTTCAGCCAGGACGGCGCGATCGTCGCCGTGGACCAGCGCGAGCACCGCCAGATCTTCCCGAAGCCCGGCTGGGTGGAGCACGACGCCACCGAGATCTGGTCCAAGGTGCAGGCGGTGGTCGCGGGAGCGCTCGCCAAGGCCGGTCTGAGGGCCGACCAGCTGAGCGCGATGGGGATCACCAACCAGCGCGAAACAACCCTCCTGTGGGACCGGGCGACCGGCAAACCGGTGCACAACGCGATCGTCTGGCAGGACACACGGACGGCGGCCCTCTGCAACCAGCTGGGCGGCTCGGACGGGCAGGACCGCTTCCGTGAGCAGACAGGCCTGCCGCTGGCCACCTACTTCTCCGGGCCCAAGGCGGCCTGGCTGCTCGACAACGTGCCCGACCTCCGGGCCCGTGCCGAGCGCGGCGAGATCGCCTTCGGCACGATGGACTCCTGGCTGATCTGGAACCTCACGGGCGGCACGGACGGCGGGCAGCACGTCACCGACGTGACCAACGCCGGGCGCACCATGCTGATGAACCTGGAGACCCTCCAGTGGGACCCCTCGATCCTCTCGGCGATGAACGTCCCCGAGGCCATGCTGCCCGAGATCCGGTCCTCCTCCGAGGTGTACGGCACGGCCGTGGGCCAGCTCGCCGGCGTCCCCGTGGCCTCCGCGCTGGGCGACCAGCAGGCCGCCGTGTTCGGCCAGGCCTGTTACGACGTCGGCACCGCGAAGAACACGTACGGCACGGGCAGCTTCCTGCTGCTCAACACCGGCAACCGTCCGGTGCCGTCGAAGAGCGGTCTGCTGACGACCATGGGGTACAAGATCGGCACTGAGGCGCCGGTCTACTGCCTGGAGGGCGCGATCGCCATCACGGGCGCGTTGGTCCAGTGGTTCCGGGACCAGCTCGGCATCATCCGGACGGCCGACGAGATTGAGCCCCTGGCGGCGAGCGTCGAGGACAACGGCGGCGCGTACATCGTGCCGGCGTTCTCAGGGCTGTTCGCGCCGTACTGGCGCTCCGACGCGCGGGGTGTGATCACGGGCCTCACGCGGTACGTCACGAAGGCGCACCTCGCGCGCGCGGTGCTGGAGGCGACGAGCTGGCAGACGCGCGAGGTCGTGGACGCCATGTACCAGGACTCCGGGGTGCACATCACGACCCTCAAGGTCGACGGCGGCATGACGAAGAACAACCTGCTGATGCAGCACCAGTCGGACGTGCTCGACGTGCCGGTGGTGCGGCCCAAGGTCTCCGAGACGACCTGCCTGGGCGCGGCGTACGCGGCCGGTCTGGCCACCGGTGTGTGGAACGACCTGGACGAGCTCAAGGCGCACTGGCAGAAGGACGTCGAATGGACGCCGAACATGGAGGCGTCGGTGCGGGACCGCGAGTACCACAACTGGCGCAAGGCCGTGGAGAAGAGCTTCGGTTGGGAGGAGGACGGCGACAGCTGACCACGTGCGCGTGGAGCGTCGCCACGGCTGCGGCCCGTACCCCGGTCGGCGGGGTGCGGGCCGTGCTCGTCGGTCATCGGATGCGGCGGTGCGCGTCGGTCATCGGATACGGCCGTGCGCGTCGGCCCTCGGTTACGGCCGTGCGCGTCGGCCCTCGGTTACGGGCCGTGGGCGCCGGTCTTCGGGCACGGGGGCCGTTCGCGTCGGTCCTCGGTGTCAGGAGGTCACGGCCTCGCGGCGGTCGGCCGCGTACGCCATGGCGTGCTGGACGACGCCGATGAGTGCCTCCTTGACCGATTCGCGGTCCCGGGCGTCGCACATCAAAAGCGGCACGCCCTCGTCGAGGTCGAGGGCTTGGCGGACGTCCTCGATGGGGTAACGGGGAGCGCCCTCGAAGCAGTTGACGCCGACGAGGAAGGGGATCGAGCGCCGTTCGAAGTAGTCGACGGCGGCGAAGCAGTCCTCCAGGCGGCGGGTGTCGGCGAGCACGACGGCACCGAGCGCGCCCTCGGAAAGTTCGTCCCACATGAACCAGAACCGCTCCTGCCCGGGTGTACCGAAGAGGTACAGCACGAGGTCCTCGCGGAGGGTGATGCGGCCGAAGTCCATGGCCACGGTCGTGGTGTTCTTGCCTTCCACGCCGCTGGTGTCGTCGACCGGGCGCCCGGCCTCGGTGAGCAGCTCCTCGGTGCGCAGCGGCCTGATCTCGCTGACCGCGCCGACGAGCGTGGTCTTGCCCACGCCGAAGCCGCCGGCCACCAGGATCTTGAGCGTGACGGGCTCGACCGGAGGCTTGCCGCGCTCAGAACGCCCGAAGATCATCGATCTCTTCTCCTGCTTGATGGGGGTCGGGCGACGGCGGGCCGTAGCCTCCGCCGCCTGGGGTTTCGATGACGAGTACGTCGCCGGGGACGAGGTCCGCGGAGTCGCTGCCGCCGAGTGCGGTCACCGTGCCGTCGGCGTGCTCCACCCGGTTGGCGCCGAGGGCACCCGGTTCACCGCCCGCCATGCCGTAGGGCGGGACCCGGCGGTGCTGGGACAGGGTGGAGACGGTCATGGGCTCGAGGAAGCGGATGCGGCGAACGGCGCCGTCCCCTCCGTGCCACCGTCCGGCGCCGCCGCTGCCGCGCCGGACTGCGAACTCCTCGAGGCGTACGGGCAGTCGCCATTCCAGAACCTCGGGGTCGGTGAGGCGGGAGTTGGTCATGTGGGTCTGGACGACGGGCGCGCCGGGAAAGCCGTCACCCGCGCCGGAGCCTGAGGCAACGGTTTCGTAGTACTGGTGGCGCTCGTTGCCGAAGGTGACGTTGTTCATGGTCCCGGAGCCCTCGGCCTGGACGCCGAGCGCCGCGTAGAGGGCGCCGGTGACTGCCTGGGAGGTCTCCACGTTGCCCGCGACGACGGCGGCGGGCGGCTCGGGGGCGAGCAGGGAACCCGGCGGAACAACGATGCTCAAGGGACGCAGACAGCCGTCGTTGAGGGGGATGTCGTCGGCCACGAGGGTGCGGAAGACGTACAGGACGGCCGCGTTGACGACCGAGAAGGGGGCGTTGAAGTTGGTGGGCAGCTGCGCGGACGTGCCGGTGAAGTCGATGGTCGCGGCCCGGTTCTCGCGGTCCACGCGCACGGCAACGCGGATGACGGCGCCCGCGTCGGTCTCGTAGGCGTAGTCGCCGTCGTCGAGGACGTCGATGACCCGGCGTACGGCCTCTTCGGCGTTGTCCTGGACGTGCCTCATGTAGGCCTGGACGACGTCGAGGCCGTAGTCCTCGATCATGCGGCCGACCTCGTCGACGCCCTTGCGGTTGGCGGCGATCTGGGCGCGCAGGTCGGCGAGGTTGGTCTTCGGGTTGCGGGAGGGATGGCGCGCCCCGGTGAGGAGGCTGAGGGTCTCGGCCTCGCGGAAGCGGCCGTTCTCGGCGAGCAGCCAGTTGTCGAAGAGGACGCCTTCCTGCTCGATGGTGCGGCTGCCCGCGGGCATGGAGCCGGGGGCGATGCCGCCGATCTCGGCGTGGTGGCCGCGTGAGGCGACGTAGAAGAGGATCTGCGGATCGCTGTCCGGCACACCCTCCGAGCCGCTCCTGGCATCACTCTCCGTGTCGGGCGGTGGTGCGGTGTCGAAGACCGGTGTGATCACGGTGACGTCGGGCAGGTGGGTGCCGCCGTGGTACGGGTCGTTGACGGCGTAGGTGTCGCCCGGGCGCATACGGGGGCCGCGCCGACGGATGACCTCCTTGACGCTCGTACCCATCGAGCCCAGGTGGACGGGGATGTGCGGGGCGTTGGCCACCAGGTTTCCGTCCGGATCGAAGAGGGCGCAGGAGAAGTCCAGGCGCTCCTTGATGTTGACGGACTGGGCGGTTGATTCGAGGCGGGCGCCCATCTGCTCGGCGATCGACATGAAGAGGTTGTTGAAGACCTCAAGCAGAACCGGGTCGACTTTCGTGTCGAGATCGGAACTCTGTGTAATCGCGGCGCGTTCCATGACCAGATGCCCGTCGTCGGTCGCCGCGGCCCGCCAGCCCTCGTCGACGACGGTCGTGGAGCTGGCTTCGGTGATGATCGCCGGGCCGGTGACGGTGTCGCCGGGAGGAAGGTCCTCGCGGCGGTGGAGGGGCACGTCGCGCCATGCGCCGTCCGTGTGGAGACGGACGGTCCGGGGTGCTGCGGAGTCGCGCCCGGGGCTGCCGTCGGGGGCGGCTCGCCAAGGGGCGAGGGCAGAGAGATCGGGGGATTCGGTGATGCCGGTGGCTTCGACAGAGAGGGCCTCGACGACGATCGGTCGGTCGAGCGTGAAGGAGTACGTGGCGCGATGACGTTCTTCGAAGGCGTGTCGCATCGTGCCGGGCTCGGTCAGCTCGACGGTGAGAGTGGTGTCCGTGCCGTCGTAGCGGAGTTCCGCGCGTCGGGTGACCTCGATGTGCTCCTCGGGGACGTCCTCGGCGAGGAGTTCGGCACGGGCCGCCGTCTCCAGGTCCTCGGCGGTCTCGAGGATGCCGGGCATCGAGGCGGCTGCCAGAGGGGCCTCGACGGACTGCTCGCGCATGGCGGTGGTGTCGGCGAGCCCGATGCCGAGCGCGGAGAGAACACCGGCCATGGGTGGTACGAGGACGGTGCGGATGCCGAGGGAGTCGGCGACCTTGCAGGCGTGCTGGCCGCCGGCCCCGCCGAACGTGGTGAGGACGTAGCGGGTGACGTCGTGGCCCTTCTGGACGGAGATCCGCTTCACCGCCGACGCGATGTTGGCCACGGCGATCTGCAGGTACCCCTCGGCGACCTGTTCCGGCGTGCGGTCGTCGCCGGTCTGCTCGCCGATCTCGCGGGCGAGGGCGGTGAAGCGGTCCCGGACGAGCGCCTCGTCGAGGGGCTCGTCGCCGCCCGGTCCGAACACCTTCGGGAAGTAGGCGGGCTGGATCCGGCCGAGCATGACGTTGGCGTCGGTCACGGCGAGCGGCCCACCGCCCCGGTAGCAGGCAGGTCCGGGGTCCGCGCCCGCCGAGTCCGGCCCTACGCGGTAGCGGGAGCCGTCGAAGTGCAGAACGGAACCGCCGCCGGCGGCGACGGTGTGGATGTCCAGCATCGGGGCGCGCAGCCGGACGCCGCCGATCCGGCTGGTGAAGACGCGCTCGTACGCGCCGGCGAAATGGGAGACGTCGGTGGAGGTGCCGCCCATGTCGAAACCGATCACGCGGTCGAAGCCGGCGAGCTGCGACATCCGGGCCATGCCGACGATGCCTCCGGCCGGCCCGGACAGGATGGCGTCCTTCCCGCGGAACTGCCCGGCCTCGGTGAGGCCGCCGTTGGACTGCATGAACATCAGCCGTACGCCTTCGAGCTCGTCGGCGACGTGCCGGACGTATCGGCGCAGCACGGGCGAGAGGTAGGCATCGACGACGGCGGTGTCTCCGCGGGGGACGAGCTTCATCAGGGGGCTGGCCTCGCCGGAGAGCGAGATCTGCGGAAAGCCGATGCGGGCGGCGAGCTCCCCGACGGCCTGTTCGTGGGCCGGGTGGAGGTGGCTGTGCATGCACACCACGGCGACGGCGCGGATCCCGTCGTCGTACGCCTCCTGGAGCGGCCCGGCGAGGGCGTCCAGGTCGGGGGCGCGCAGGACGGTGCCGTCGGCGGCGATGCGCTCGTCGACCTCGACGACCCGTTCGTACAGCAGCTCGGGGAGGTCGATGCGGCGGGCGAAGATGCTCGGGCGGTTCTGGTAGGCGATGCGCAGGGCGTCGCGGAAGCCGCGGGTGATGAGCAGCAGCGTGCGCTCACCCTTGCGCTCCAGGAGGGCGTTGGTCGCGACGGTGGTCCCCATGCGCACGCTGTCGACGGGGGCGTCGGAGCCGGCCAGCAGCGTGCGGACACCCTCGACGGCGGCGTCGGCGTAGCGGGCGGGGTTGTCCGAGAGCAGTTTGTGCGTGAGCAGCCGGCCGTCCGGGCGCCGGGCGACGACGTCGGTGAAGGTGCCGCCGCGGTCCACCCAGAACTGCCAGCCAGTCACGTCAGTACCCCGCTTCCGCGCTGCTCACAGCGCCCGGAGGCCGTTGATCACGTCGCGCAGAATACTCTCGTCCGGCAGCTCGGCAGGGGGTACGGGCCGGTTCACATGGACGAATTCTCCGTCCACGAGATCTCCGACGAGGACCCGTACCACTCCGATCGGCAGGTCGAGTTCCGCTGCGAGTTCGGCGACCGACTGCGGGATGTCACGGCACAGTTCGACGATGTCCACGTGCTCCGGGGAGAGCATGTGGTCTGCCTCCGGATCGTCCGCGTGCGGCTCCGCGACCACGACCGCGATCAGGTCCAGGCGGTGCTGGCCCTGGCTGCTGGTGCGGCCGCGGGTCATGGCGTACGGGCGGACGACCGGTCCGGCGTCGTCGTCGAACCAGTGACTTCTTCCCTGACCGTCAGCGCTCATGTCATCCCACTACCCGCCTGCGGGCAGATCGGTGCGCGGAGCGGCGGCCAGATGCACGCCGACTCGCTTCACGAGCAGCGTCATCTCGTAGGCGACCTGACCGACGTCCGAGTCGGCGTCCGAGAGGACGGCGAGGCAGCTGCCGTCACCGGCGGCCGTCACGAAGAGGAAGGCGTCGTCGAGCTCGACGACCGTCTGGCGGACGTTGCCGGCCTCGAAGTGACGCCCCACGCCCTTGGCGAGGCTGTGGAACCCGGAGGCGACGGCGGCCAGGTGCTCGCTGTCCTCCCTGGTCAGGTCCTTGGACACGCCCGTCGGCAAACCGTCGCCGGAGAGCACGAGGGCCTTGCGGATGCTCGCGACTCGGTCCACCAGGTCGTCGAGGAGCCAGTTCAGCTCGCCCTTGATCGTCGCGGTGTGGCCGGTCGCCTTCGGTGCGGTCATCGACCGTCCCCCTCTGTCGTTCCTTGTGGTGCTGCGCCGCTGTGGGCGGTATCGCCCGCGGCGTTCTCCTCACGGCCGCGCTGCCAGCCCCGCTGGAGCGATGCCATGCGGCTGCGTACTTCTTCGGCGTCGCGTTCGACGGGCTCGGCCCCGTCGTCGGTACGCGGCTCCGACCTGCGCTTCAGCTGCGGGGCCAGGTTCGCCTGCCGGACGCGCCGGGGAAGCGGGGCCGTGCCGGAACCGGGCTGTGGTGCGGATCCGGTCCCCTGGGGTGTGGCGCCGATCCCCCGGGATATGGCGCCGGAGCCTGTCTCGTGGCGCGAGGACCCGAAGGTGGTCTCCGAGGAGCCGGAGCGGTGGTCGGGTGCCTCGGGGCCGCTCGATGCGATCTCCGCGCGGCGGGTCCGCTTCGGGAGGACGGGTGGCTCCGATCGGTCGCCCACGGCGCCGCCGGGCGAGGCCGGGGATGCGGTGTGGTCCTCGTTACGGTCGGCCGCGCCGATGCCGCGGCGGGTGGAGTCGGTCCCGCGACGGCGGGCCGGCAGCGGTGGCGGTGCGTCCGGCAGGGCGTCGCCCCGACCGCTGCCGGACGACGAGCTCTCGGTGCGGCGCCGGCCCGGAAGGGCGGGCGCGGGTTCGGGTCCCGGCCGGCCGGTGGCCCGGCTGCTCGCGGGCTCCTCGCTCCGGCGGCGTGACGAGAGTGCGGAGGTGGGGCTCGGCTCCGTTCGGCCCGGGGCCGCGGTGGTCTCCTCGTCCGTCCTGCCTCGCCGGGTGCGCTGCTCGGTGACGGGGCGTCCGTGCGAGCTGACCAGCTTGGGGGTGTGGCGGCGGGGCAGGGAGACCGGAGAACCTGGCACGTCGTCGGCGTCCGTTCCGTCCCCCGTGCCGCGGGAGTCGGCGGTCCGGCGCGGATCGGTGCGCCGGACCGCGGTCTCGTCCGGGGCGCGGGTGAGGGAGTGGCGGGTCCGGAACAGGCCGCCGTGTTCGCCGTCCTCGCCCTCGATGGCTCCCGGGAGGTCTCCGATGGCGTCCAGGTCGACGGGCGCCTCCAGCTCGACCGGTCCGTCCAGCAGGGAGGCGGGCAGGCCGGGACGCTGCGCGGACGCGTGGGACAGCGTGGCGCGGCGGCTGTCCTGCGGTTCGCTCTCCGGGGCCAGCCGGGGCCGGTCGAGCCGGAAGCCGATGCCGTTGGTGTCCGGGACATCGTCGGTCAGCAGCGCGTCGGGGATGAAGACCACGGCGGTCGTGCCGCCGTACGGGGAGGGCTGCAGGGAGACCCGGACGTTCTGGCGCTGGGCGAGCCGGCTGACCACGAACAGGCCGAGCCGGTCGGTGTCGGAGAGCTCGAACTCCGGCGTCTCGGCCAGCCGGAGGTTGGCGTCCAGAAGCGCTTCGGCCGCCATGCCGAGGCCACGGTCGTGAATCTCCAGGGTGAAGCCGTTGGCGACGCGTTCGCCCAGGACCTGGACGGCGGTGTGCGGCGGCGAGAAGACCGTTGCGTTCTCCAACAGTTCGGCCACGAGGTGCGTGAGGTCGGCGACGGCCGGGCCGCTGATGGCGATCCGCGGAAGGCGGCGGACCTCGATGCGCTCGTAGTCCTCGACCTCGGCGACGGCGGCGCGCACGACGTCCATCAGCTGGACGGGCTTGCGCCACTGCCGGGAGGGCGCGGCGCCGGAGAGGATCACCAGGCCCTCGGCATGCCGGCGCATGCGGGTGGTCAGGTGGTCGAGGCGGAACAGGTCGGCGAGTTCCTCGGTGTCCTCGGTCCGGCGCTCCATGGCGTCGAGGAGGGTGAGCTGCTTGTGCAGCAGAACCTGGCTGCGGCGCGCGAGGTTGACGAAGACCTCGGAGACGCCGGCGCGCAGTTCGGCCTGCTTGACGGCGGCTTCGACGGCGGCACGCTGCAGGGTGTTGAGGGCCTGGCCGACCTCGCCCATCTCGTTCTTGTCGTATTCGAGGCGCGGGACCTCGGTCTCGACGTCGACCTGCTCGCCCGCGGAGAGGCGGCGCATGACGCTGGGCAGCCGTACTCCGGACGCTTCGTGGGCCTCCAGGCGCAGTTGCCGCAGATCGCGGATGAGGGTGCGGCCGACGCGCACGGACAGGAAGAGGGAGACCAGGAGCGCGATCAGGCCGAGTGCACCGGCGATGACGGCCTTGGCGATGACACCGACGGCCACGGGGTGGACGCGGTCCTGGTAGCGGTCGTTGGCCTGGTCGTTGAGAGTGCCGAGCTCGTCGAGCACGTTGCCGGCGGCGCTGTCCCAGCTCTTGGCGGAGACGCCGCGGGGGCTTCCGGCGCCGGAGGAGACGGCGGCTTCCTCGGCCACGCGCAGGGGAGCGGAGGAGGCGTTCTTCCAGAAGGTCTGGTAGCGGTCGCGTTCCGCCACGGGCAGCAGCGGCAGGTTGACGTCGTACATCAGGGTCCGCTGGGCCACGAGGTCGGAGATGTCCCGCTCCTCGGAGTGCGAGATCCTGCCGACGATCAGGGCGGAGCCGAGGAGGGCGTCCTCGCGGGAGAGCAGCTCGCGGGCGCGGGCGAGGTTGACCAGCGCGCGGTACTGCTTGTCCAGCTCGACGTTGTCGACCACGTGCAGGTTGGTGAGGAGCACGTAGCAGGGGTCGACCAGCCGGTTGTAGAGGTCGAGGGCCTGGGTGCGGTTGACGGTGCCGTCCTCGACGCTGCGGCGCAGGGATTCGATGCCCTCGAAGGCGTCCAGGACGGCGGTCAGCCGTTCGTCGGTGTCCGCGCCCATCGCGTCGCGCACGTCCGGGTTCCGGGCGTTCTCGCGGATGCTGCTGACGGCCTTGTCGGTGGCGGTCCTGCCGCGCCGGAGTGCGGCGAGTCCGTCGGAGGCGCGAGGGTCGGCGAGGTAGACGAGGGTCTGGCGGCGTTCCTCCTGGAGGACGCGGACGGTGTCCTCGATGGGGTAGCCGATCTTCTCCACCACGGACGACACGTTGAACAGGTCGCCCGCCTCACGTCCCGTGAGTACCGTGGCAAAGGCCCAGATCGCGGTCAGGGACACCAGCGGCACGAGGAGAAGCGCCACGATCTTCCGGCGGATGGACTTCCCGCGAAAGCGCATGGCCTCCCCCAGCTCGGGCCCCCGGCTACCGGGGGTACACATGTGCGTCAACAAACGGCGCGAGCCTACTACCGACCCGCGGCGAACTCGAAGACCGGTCCGGAACCTGAAGTTCCGCGCCAGCCACGCGGCATGGCGAGTTGTCCGGGCATTGCGGGAGTTGTCTCCCCGAATCCGGTGGTCGCGGTGCGGGCCAACTGCGCGACTCCGCCAGGGTGGTTGGCTGAAATTTTTCGGTACTTGGGAATCTTCGTGCGGAGTTGTTCGTCCTTCTCTGTGGGGAACGGGGGCGGAATCGGCCACAGGAGCCGCGTCCCGCACCCGGGCGGCGTAAAACAGCGCAAGCCGGGCAGCCACTGGGGAGCACGGGTCTTCGGATGCGAGCGAGCGGTCTGCTGGCGGTGGGGAGTGACACGGTGATGGGCACGGCGGAACGGCGCGGTGCGCCCAGGGCGAGTGGGGCGCGGCTGACGGGGCATCGGGATCCCGGGGCGACCGATCGCGACATGTCCGAGGGCGCGGCGGAGCCCTTGGGCCGAGAGAGGGGGGTTCCGGTTCGCGAGGCGGGTCATGACACCCACGAGCAGTACTACCGGCCCCTGTGGGTCGAGGAGCCCGCACGACGGCGCCGCCTGCCGGATCCGGTGCGGACGGCGGCGGTGCGGGCGGTCCTCCTCATAGCCGTGACGTTGATGCAGGCGATGGTGGCCTTCCTGTGCACGATGGCCGGGTCCTGGCTGGCGTTCCCCATGGTGATCAGCAGTGTGGTCAGCACGATCGCGGCCACCTGGGGAGCGCTCGACGTGTGGGTGACGCGCCAGGTCTGGAACCAGCGCAACGGCGTGGTCTCCGTGCCGAGCAGCACGGCGCGGGCCCTGCGGCGCGAGCGGCGCCGGGCCCGGCGGCAGGAGAGGGTCGCCGAGCGGGGCCAGGAGCGGATACGCCGGCGGGGTGGGGCCGGGCAGCTGTCCCATTCGTGAGGCATGGCGAGAGTGAGCCGGGGCGAGGTCACCGGATGCGAGAGCGGCCGCCGGGCCGAGACTCGGCCCGGCGCATCCTCAACATGGGGGTCCCGCGCATCTTCACCGTGGACCGCGCGTCCCCACAGGAAGGCCCCGGACCGCCTCACCGGAGGGCCGACGGTGCCCGCCCCTCCCCCGCGCCCCGTGCGAGTTCGCGTCTGGCCCGCATGAACGGACGCGGGCGGTCCACGGCGAGTACGGCCGTCGTACGGCCGTCCCGCTCGTAGCGGGCGAGGAAGCCGCCCTCGGCCGGTGCGCCGTCGGAGAGTTCGCCCTCGGTGATGCGGACGGTGTCGCCGTCCCGGTGTCGGCCGGCGAATTGGATGCGGGCGCCGTACTGGTCGGACCAGAAGTAGGGCACCGCGTCGGCGGTCTCGGCGGTGCGGCCGGCGAGCAGGTTGGTCACTGCGACCTTGGGCTGCTGGGTGGCGGAGGTCCAGTGTTCGGCGCGGTCACCGCCGACGCTTGCGACATCGCCGACGGCGACGACCTGCGGCAGGGCCGTCACGCAACCGTCGTCGCACAGGACGCCGTCCCGCAATGCCAGGGTCGAGCCGACGAGCCAGGCGGTGTTGGGGACGGCGCCGATGCCGACGATCACGACGTCCGCCGGGAGGGTGCGGCCGTCGGTGAGGTCCACTCCGCTGACGGAGGCGGTACCCCGCAGCCCGGCCACGCCGGTGCCGGTGACCAGATCCACGCCGGCGCGGCGGTGCAGTGCGGCGCACACGGCGGCCATCTCGGCGCCCAGTTGGGGCACGAGCGGGAGCGGGGCGGCCTCGACGACGGTGACGCTGTGACCGAGGGAGGAGCAGGAGGACGCGGTCTCTGCGCCGATGAAGCCGCCGCCGATGACGACGACCCGGCGCGGGCCCCGGCTGAGTTCCTCACGCAGGGCCGTTGCGTCGTCGAGGGTGCGCAGCGTGTGGACCCCGGCCAGGGTGTCGCCGGGCAGCCGGCGGGCCGAGGCACCGGTGGCGATGACGACGCCGTCGGTGGAGAGGGTGCGTCCGTCGTCCAGCAGCACGGTGCGGCCTCGGGCGTCGAGGGCGCGGGCACGGACGCCGAGGATCCACTCGGCGCCGAGTTCGGCGGTCTCCTCGGCGTCGGTGAGCGCGAGGTGGGTCTCGCCGGATCGGCCGGTGAGGAAGTCCTTGGAGAGGGGAGGTCGGTCGTAGGGCTCGTGGGGTTCGTCGCCGATGATCACGAGCCGCCCGTCGTAGCCCTGGGCGCGCAGTTCCCGGGCGGCGTAGAGGCCGGAGAGCGAGGCGCCGACGATCGTCACGGTTCGCATGCGGGGTGCCTCCTCGCGGCGCCGGGAGCGCCACCGACCGCACCAGCCGGGGTGCCGCCGCGGGTGCCGGGCTCGTCGGCCACACCGGCCGCGATGCGGGGCGCGCGGGCCCTCGGCGGGCGGGTGTCACCGGCCCCGGCGTGGCGCCGGCCGGCCCCGGCGATGTGGGCTCGACCGCCCGCGGTGTGGCACAGCGCGGCAGCCGCCCGCCCAGCCGCGCCACCCGTGCGCTGGGTGTTCACGCCGCTGTCCCCTCCTCCGCAGCGAGGTGGAGGTGGATGACGCCGTCGTCGACGGTGACGCGGTGGGTGCGGACGGGGCGGCGGGCCGGGAGGCAGGTGGGGACGCCCGTGCGCAGGTCGAACGAGGCGGCGTGCAGCGGGCATTCGACGAGGCAGCCCTCCAGCCAGCCCTCGGAGAGGGAGGCGTCCTGGTGGGTGCAGGTGTCGTCGATGGCGTAGAGATCGCCGTCGTCGGTGTGGAACACGGCGACGGGCGGGGTCGTCTCGACGCGGAAGGACTCACCCTTGGGGAGGTCTTCGAGGTGGCAGACGGGAATCATGGGCCCCCCTCTCGGTCCGGGACGCATGGTCCGGACCAGTTCGGCCAGACTGTAGGCAGTTCAGGAGTGCCGGACCGGGGCGGTTCCTGGCACGGGAAGGTGTTGGTGCACGTCATCCGGTCCCGCCCACGGGGAGGGCTCCCTGCCGGGAGTTCGTCCCCTACCGAGATCCGGACCCTTCGGTAACATGATGTTTCACATGGCGCATGAGCAAGCGCTATACGCAACAGAATCCGGGCGGGGCGACCGTCGCGTCAAGGGGTTCCCGCAGATGCGGCCCAAACAGGGCCGACAGGTGGTGAGAGTTCAGCCATGACCCGCACGCAGAAGCAGTCCGGCCAGGAGGAGAACGGCACGGAGAGCGGAGCCAAGCAGGGCGGCAGAGGCGCTGCGAGCGCCGTCCAGTCGGTGGACCGCGCCGTGAGTGTGCTGGAGATCCTCGCGCGGCACGGCGAGGCGGGGGTGACCGAGATCGCCGACGAACTGGACGTGCACAAGTCCACGGCGTTCCGGCTGCTCGGCGTTCTGGAGAACCGCGGCCTGGTGGCCCAGGCGAAGGACCGCGGCAAGTACTACCTGGGCGCCGGCGTACTGCGCCTCGCGGGGGCGGCGGCAGTACGGCTGGATGTCTCCCAGGAAGGCGTCCCGGTGTGCCGGGAACTCGCCGACGAGCTGGGCGAGACGGTCAACATCGCGGTCCTGGACGACGACGCGGCGGTCAACATCATGCAGGCTCGCGGCACCGCGTCCGTCACCGCGCAGAACTGGCTCGGCCGGCGCACCCCGCTGCATGCCACGGCCAGCGGAAAGGTGCTGCTCGCCCATCTGCCGCCGACCCTGCGCGAGGGGCTCCTGGCGCGCCCGCTGCACCGTTTCACGGAGCGCACCGCGACCGTCGCGTCCATGCTGCGCGGCGAGTTGGACACGGTGGTGCAGCAGGGGTACGCGATCACGGTGGAGGAGCTGGAGATCGGACTGGCGGCGGCGGCGTCTCCCGTGCGGGCGCACGACGGCAAGGTCATCGCGTCGCTCAGCGTCTCGGGGCCGGTGTACCGGCTGACCCAGGAGCGGCTGCCCGAGGTGGCCAAGCGGACGGAGGCGGCGGCGGTCGAGCTGTCCCGGCGTATGGGCTACGGCTTCTGACGTAGCGTCGGGGGTCGTCGGCAGCGGAAGCACAGCGCGGGATCAGGTGAAGTGCCTGGTCCCGCGCTGTTGTGTGTCCGGCGGGTTTCGCCCGTCCCGTTCCGTTTCCCAAGGGTTGACCCGAACCATGGCTCGCACCTCTTGACGGCTCCTCCATGGCGTTCCCACTATGTTCCCCATCGCGCAACCCATCGTGCATTGCGCAACAGCAGAGGAGCTTGTCGTGCCACACGAGGTCCGTGCCGTAGTCGCTGTCGAGAAGGGCGCACCCGTCGAGGTGCGGACGATCGTGGTTCCCGATCCCGGGCCCGGGGAGGTCCTCGTCGGCGTGCAGGCCTGCGGGGTCTGCCACACGGATCTGCACTACCGGGAGGGCGCGATCAACGACGACTTCCCGTTCCTGCTGGGCCATGAGGCGGCCGGCACGATCGAGGCGGTCGGCGAGGGGGTCACCGAGCTCAAGCCCGGCGACTACGTGGTGCTGGCCTGGCGGGCCCCCTGCGGCAGTTGCCGCTCCTGTCGCCGGGGCCGTCCCTGGTACTGCTTCGACTCCCGCAACGCCGGCCGGCCGATGACCCTGCTGGACGGCACGCCGCTCTCCAACGCCCTCGGCATCGGGGCGTTCGCCGAGAAGACGCTGGTCGCGGCGGGACAGGCGGTGAAGATCGACCCCGCGGCGCGCCCGGAGGCGGCCGGGCTCATCGGCTGCGGCGTGATGGCCGGGTACGGCGCGGCGGTCAACACCGGCAACGTCGGCCGAGGTGACTCGGTCGCCGTGATCGGCTGTGGCGGGGTGGGCAATGCGGCGATCGCGGGTGCCTGTCTCAACGGCGCCATGCAGGTCATCGCCGTGGACATCGACGACAGGAAGCTCGACCAGGCGGAGAAGTTCGGCGCCACACACACCGTCAACTCACGGGGTACGGACCCGGTCGAGGCGGTGCGGGAGCTCACCGGCGGCTTCGGCGTCGACATCGCGATCGACGCCGTGGGCCGCCCCGAGACCTTCCGGCAGGCCTTCTACATGCGCGACCACGCCGGTCTGCTGGTCCAGGTCGGTGTGCCGTCCCCCGAGATGAAGGTCGAACTGCCGCTGATCGACGTGTTCTCGCGGGGCGGCGCGATCAAGTCCTCCTGGTACGGCGACTGTCTGCCGAGCCGCGACTTTCCCTATCTCATCGACCAGTACCTGTACGGGTTGCTGGACCTCAACGCGTTCGTCAGCGAGACCATCGCCCTGGACCAGGTGGAGGCGGCCTTCGCGAAGATGCACCGGGGTGAGGTGCTGCGTTCGGTGGTCGTGCTGTGAGCGACCGTTCCGCACCTTCACACGGCCCCTAGGACCGTCGTAACCGAAGGCCCCAACGCCCCACTCCCCCAACGCGCACCCGTCCCGGCAACGCGCACCCCCTGGCAACGCGCACCCGTCCCGGCAAGGAGGGGCATGTCCAGCACACCCGAAAACCCCCGCGTGGTCGTCATCGGCGCCGGTATCGTCGGCTGCTCTCTCGCCGACGAACTGACCGCCCGCGGCTGGACCGACATCACCGTCCTCGAACAGGGCCCCCTGCCCGCCCCCGGCGGCTCCACCTCGCACGCCCCCGGCCTCGTCTTCCAGACCAACCCGTCGAAGACCCTCACCACCCTCGCCCGGTACACCGTCGAGAAGTTCACCTCGCTCGACGTCGACGGCGTCTCCTGCTTCCACCAGGTCGGCGGCCTGGAACTGGCCACCACCCCCGAACGCCTCGCCGAACTGCACCGCAGGGCCGGCTACGCCGCCTCCTGGGGCGTGCGCGGCGAGATCGTCGGCGCCGCACGCTGCAAGGAACTGTGGCCGCTGATCGACGAGTCGCTGGTCCTCGGCGGATTCCACACCCCCGACGACGGTCTCGCCCGGGCCCTGCTCGCCTCCCGGGCGCAGATGGCCCGGGCCTGCGCGCAAGGAGCCCGCTTCCTGGACCGGCACACGGTCACCGGCATCGAGCGGGAGGACGGCCGGGTCACCGGCGTCGTCACCGACCGGGGCACCTTCCCTGCCGACCACGTCGTCTCGGCGGCCGGCTTCTGGGGGCCGGTCATCGGCCGCATGGCCGGTATCGACGTCCCGCTCCAGCCGCTGGCCCACCAGTACGCCAGGACCGGGCCGCTCCCCGAACTGAGCGGCGCCACCGCGGAGGCCTCGAAGCCGATCCTGCGCTTCCAGGACCGCGACCTGTACTTCCGCGAGCACACCGACCGCATCGGCATCGGCTCGTACGCCCACCGGCCCCTTCCCGTCGACCCGTTCGCGGTGCTGCCGTACGACGAGGCCCGTGCCCGGAGCATGGACATGCCGTCCTCGTACCCCTTCACGCAGGAGGACTGGGCCCCCAGCTGGGCCGACTGCCGGGACCTCATGCCCGGCCTGCGCGACGCCGAGATCGAGGCGGGCTTCAACGGGGTCTTCTCCTTCACCCCGGACGGTATGCCGGTCCTCGGCGAGTCCCGGTGGCTGCGCGGCTTCTGGCTGGCCGAGGCCGTCTGGGTCACGCACTCCGCCGGTGTCGCCAAGGCCGTCGCCGAGTGGATGGTCGACGGGCGGCCCTCGATCGACCTGCACGAATGCGACCTCACACGCTTCGAGCAGGCGCAGCGCTCACCGTCGTACGTCCTCGAGCGCGGTGCGCAGCAGTTCGTCGAGGTGTACGACGTGATCCACCCGCTCCAGCCCATGGAGCGGCCCCGGCCCCTGCGCGTCAGCCCCTTCCACGCCCGGCAGCAGCAGCTCGGCGCGTACTTCCTGGAGGGCGGCGGCTGGGAGCGCCCGCACTGGTACGAGGCGAACGCCCCGCTCGTGGACGCCCTCGGGCCGCTGCCCGCGCGTGACGCCTGGTCGGCCCGCCACTGGTCCCCCGTCGCGGCCGCCGAGGCGAAGGCGACCCGCGAGGGCGTCGCCCTCTACGACATGACGCCCCTGCGCCGTCTGGAGGTCACCGGCCCCGGCTCCCTCGACTTCCTCGACCGGATGACCAGCAACAACCTCCGCAAGAAGCCCGGTGCGGTCACCTACAGCCTGCTCCTCGACGCCTCGGGCGGCATCCGCTCCGACCTCACCGTGGCCCGCCTCGCGTCCGACCGCTTCCAGGTCGGCGCCAACTCCCCCGCCGATCTGGACTGGCTGCTGCGCCACGCACCCGCCGACGTCCACATCCGGGACATCACCTCCGGCACGTGCTGCGTCGGTGTCTGGGGCCCGCTCGCCCGCGACCTCGTCCAGCCGCTCACCCCGGACGACTTCTCCCACGAGGCCTTCGGCTACTTCCGCGCCAAGGAGACCTACATCGGGCACGTCCCGGTGACAGCCATGCGGCTCAGCTACGTGGGCGAGCTCGGCTGGGAGCTGTACACCACCGCCGACCTGGGGCTGCGGCTCTGGGACACGCTGTGGGAGGCGGGACGGGAGCTCGGCGTGATCGCGGCGGGCCGGTCGGCGTTCAACTCCCTGCGCCTGGAGAAGGGCTACCGCGCCTGGGGCGTCGACATGACCGACGAGCACGACCCGTTCGAGGCCGGTGTCGGCTTCGCGGTCCGCATGGACCGGGACGACTTCGTCGGCAAGGCCGCGCTCGCCGGGAAGGGCGAGGCCACCCGGCGCCTCACCCCGCTGCTCCTCGACGACCCCGCCGCCGTGGTCCTCGGCAAGGAGCCCGTCTACGTCGACGGCCTCCCGGCCGGCTACGTCACCAGCGCGTCGTACGGCTACACGCTCGGCCGTTGCGTCGCCTACGCCTGGCTGCCCGCCGGTCTTCCCACGGGCACCGGCGTGCACATCGAGTACATCGGCGAGAAGGTCCCGGCCACGGTCGCGGACGAGCCGCTGTTCGACCCGAAGATGACGCGCATCCGCCGCTAGGGGGCATGCCTTGGCCTCTCTGAGGAGCACGCACGTGACGACCACCCCGACCACCTCGGGAACCCCGAGCACCCCGAGCACCCCGAGCCTGATCGCCACCCTCCCCGGCCGCTACTACACCGACCCGGGCGTCTTCCAACAGGAGCAGGAACACGTCTTCGAGGCGATGTGGTGCTGCGCGGTCCGCAGCGCCGACCTGGACCGGCCCGGCTCCTTCCGCACCGTCCAGGTCGGTCGCGAGAACGTCATCATCACCCGGACCCGCAAGGGCGAACTGCGCGCTTTCCTGAACGTCTGCCGGCACCGCGGAGCCCGGCTGTGCATGGAGGAGTCGGGCGAGATCCGCCGCACGCTCCAGTGCCCGTACCACGCCTGGACGTACGACCTCGACGGCAAGTTGATCGCCGCACCCAACCTGATCAAGATGCCGGACGTCGACCGTGTCGCATACGGGTTGATCAATGTGGCCCTGCGCGAGTGGCTGGGCTACGCCTGGGTGTGCCTGGCGGACGAACCGCCCTCCTTCGAGGAGACGGTCCTGCACGCGGCCGTCGAGCGGCTCGGCGACGTCGCCGCGATCGATCATTACGGCACGGAGAACCTGGCGCTCGGCAAACGCATCACCTATGACGTGAAGGCGAACTGGAAACTGATCGTCGAGAACTTCATGGAGTGCTACCACTGTGCGACGATCCACCCCGAACTGACCGAGGTGCTGCCGGAGTTCGCCGACGGATACGCCGCCCAGTACTTCGTGGGCCACGGTGCGGCGTTCGGCGACGAGGTCAAGGGCTTCACCGTCGACGGCAGCGAGGGATTCGGCAGGCTGCCCGAGGTGGCCGCCGAGCAGGACCGGCGCTATTACGCCATCACGGTCAAGCCGACCGTCTTCGTCAACCTCGTCCCGGATCACGTCATCCTGCACCGCATGTTCCCGCTCGCCGAGGACCGCACGGTCGTCGAGTGCGACTGGCTGTACGCGCCCGAGGTGGTGGAGTCCGGGGCGGACGTGGCGAAGTCCGTGGAGCTCTTTCACCGGGTCAACGTCCAGGACTTCGAGGCCTGTGAACGGACGCAGCCGGCGATGGCTTCCCGCGCCTACCGCCAGGGCGGTGTGCTGGTCCCCAACGAGCATCACATCCAGATCTTCCACGAATGGCTCGTCGAGCGGCTGGGAGGCGCGCATGCCGGACCTGTTCATTGACGGTGAGTGGCGGGGCGCTGTCGACGAGCGCACCCGTGAAATCCGCTGCCCGGCCGACGGCTCCCTGGTGGGGGTCGTGGACGAGGCCGGCGGCAAGGACTCGGCGGAGGCGATCGCCGCGGCCCGCCGGGCCTTCGACGAGGGGCCCTGGCCGCGGACCCCGGCGCAGGAGCGCGGCGATCTGCTGCTGCGCGTCGCCGGACTCCTGGTGCGGGACAAGGACGCGCTCGCCCGTGCCGAGTCCCTGGACACGGGCAAGCGGCTCGTGGAGAGCGCGTACGACATCGACGACATCGCGAACTGCTTCCGCTACTTCGGCCGGCTGGTGGCGAGCGAGCACGGCCGGGTCGTGGACACCGGCCGGGACGGCGTGGACAGCCGGGTGGTGCACGAGCCGGTCGGCGTGTGCGGGCTGATCACCCCCTGGAACTACCCGCTGCTGCAGACGGCGTGGAAGGTCGCCCCCGCCCTCGCGGCGGGCAACACCTTCGTGCTCAAGCCCAGCGAACTGACCCCGCACACCGCGATCCACCTCCTGCGCCTGCTGGCGGAGGCCGGTCTTCCGCCGGGCGTGGGCAATCTGGTCCTGGGCGCGGGACCGGAGGCGGGTGCCCCGCTCGCCGACCATCCGGACGTGGACCTGGTGTCCTTCACCGGCGGCCTGGAGACCGGCCGCCGCCTGATGGCGACCGCCGCCGGGACGGTCAAGAAGGTGGCCCTGGAACTCGGCGGCAAGAACCCGAACGTCATCTTCGCCGACGCGGACTTCGATACGGCCGTCGACATGGCGCTGACCGCCGTGTTCCTGCACTCGGGGCAGGTGTGCTCGGCGGGGGCGCGGCTGCTCGTCGAGGACCGTCTGCACGACCGGTTCGTCGACGAGGTGGTGCGACGGGCGAAGGCCGTCCGGCTGGGCGGTCCGTTCGACGACCGGGCGCAGACCGGGCCGCTGATCTCGGCCGCCCACCGGGCCAAGGTCGAGGCGTACGTGGCGCGGGGCCTCGCGGAGGGCGCGGTGCTGCGCTGCGGCGGCTCCCGCCCGGACCGGCCGGATCTGGCCGACGGCTTCTACTACCCGCCCACCGTGCTGGACGAGTGCGCCTCTGGGATGTCGGTGGTCCGGGAGGAATCCTTCGGACCCGTCCTCACCGTCGAGCGGTTCACGAGCGAGGAGGAGGCCGTACGCCTCGCCAACGACACGGTCTACGGCCTCGCCGGCGCGGTGTGGACGAGCGACGAGGCGCGCGCGGCCCGGGTCGCGGCCCGGCTGCGGCTCGGCACGGTGTGGATCAACGACTACCACCCCTACGTCCCGCAGGCGGAGTGGGGCGGATTCAAGCAGTCCGGATTCGGACGCGAACTCGGGCCCGCGGGACTCGCCGAGTATCGCGAGACGAAACACATCTGGCGCAACACCCGTCCCACCCCCCAGGGTTGGTTCGACTGATCGAACCAACCCTGCGACACATCCTTGAGGAACCGCCCATGAAAACAACCGCAGAGTCGACCGAACCGCACGGCCGGGACGACGCCGAACTGACCGAGTTCGGCTACAGACCCGAGCTCAAGCGCACCCTCGGCAACTTCCACACCTTCGCCGCCGGGATCAGCTACATCTCGATCCTGACCGGCACCTTCCAGCTGTTCTACTTCGGCTACGGCAGCGGCGGCCCCGCCTACTGGTGGTCGTGGCCGATGGTCTTCGCCGGCCAGTTCATGGTGGCCCTGTGCTTCGCGGAGCTCGCCGCCCGCTACCCGGTGGCGGGCTCCGTCTACAACTGGTCGAAGAAGATCGGCAATCCGCACCTGGGCTGGCTCGCCGGCTGGATGATGCTGATCGCATCGATCGTGTCCATATCGGCCGTCGCCCTGGCCTACCAGCTGACGCTGCCGCAGATCTCGTCGTTCTTCCAGTTCGTGGGGGACGGCACCGGTACCTACGACGTGGCGACCAACGCGGTCATCCTGGCCGCGGTGCTGATCCTGTTCACGACCCTCGTGAACGCCTTCGGCGTCAAGCTGATGGCACGGATCAACACGGCGGGCGTGTTCATCGAGTTGATCGCCACCGTCGTACTGATCGTCATGTTCGCGGTCCACATCACGCGTGGCCCGCAGGTCGTCATGGAGACGCACGGCACCGGCGCGGGCTACGGCAACGGCTACCTGGGCGCCTTCCTGGTGGCCTCGCTGGCCTCCGCGTACGTCATGTACGGCTTCGACACCGCCGCCTCGCTCGGCGAGGAGTCCCTGGACCCGACCCGGAACGCGCCGCGCGCGATCATCCGGGCGATCGTCGCGTCCTTCCTGCTGGGCGGGCTGATCCTGCTGCTCGCGCTGATGAGCGTGTCCAGCCTGAAGGGCGAGAAGCTGTCCACGGACGGCCTGCAGTACATCGTGCTGGACGTGCTCGGCCCGACGGCCGGCAAGGCGATGCTGTGGTGTGTGCTGATCGCGGTGACGGTGTGCGCCCTGGCCGTGCACACGGCGGCGGTGCGGCTGGCGTTCGCGATGGCCCGCGACAACAACCTGCCCGCCTCCGCGAAACTCGCCAAGTGCCACCCGAAGTTCCAGACACCGGTCCTGCCGACTGTGATCATCGGAATCCTGGCGCTCGCGATCCTGGTGGTCAACATCCGCCAGCCGCAGATCTTCACGGTCGTCACCAGCATCGGCATCATCATGATCTACCTCGCCTACCTGGGCGTCACGGTGCCGCTGCTGGTGGCCCGGCTGCGCGGCACGTGGCAGCCCGCGGGCGAGGGCCGCTTCTCCCTGGGCCGCTGGGGTCTGCCGGTCAACATCCTGGCCGTCCTGTGGGGCGCGGCCATGACGCTCAACCTGATCTGGCCCCGGGCCGCGGTCTACAACGCCGCTGCTCCCTACCACTGGTACCTGCGGTGGGGCGCGGTGCTGTTCGTCGCCGTCATCGCGGGCGGCGGTTTCGCCTACTACTGGTTCGTGCAGCGGCACCGCACCGGCGTGCTCGCCGAGCACCGTTCGCAGGTCACGGACACCGCTCCCGTCGCCACCCCGGCGGCCGAATGAAGGCTGAAGGAGAACCCATGAGTACCCATGAGTTCGACTACGTCGTCGTCGGCGGCGGCACCGCGGGCAACGTGGTGGCGGCCCGGCTCTCCGAGGACCCCTCCGTCACGGTGTGCGTCCTGGAGGCCGGCCCGAGCGACGTCGGCGACGACGACGTCCTGCGGCTGGAGCGCTGGATGGGCCTGCTGGAGTCCGGCTACGACTGGGACTACCCGGTCGAGCCGCAGGCCAGCGGCAACAGCTTCATGCGGCACGCCCGGGCGAAGGTGCTCGGCGGCTGCTCCTCCCACAACTCCTGCATCGCCTTCTGGGCCCCCGCCGAGGATCTCGACGACTGGGCGGAACGCGGCTGTACGGGCTGGGGCGCTGCCGACGTGTTCCCGCTGTACCGCCAGCTGGAGAACAACGACGCGCCGGGCGACCACCACGGCCGCAGCGGCCCGGTGAAGCTGCGCACGCTGAAGAGCGACGACCCGTGCGGCACGGCCCTGCTGCGGGCGTGCGAGCAGGCCGGCATCCCCACGGTCGCCTTCAACACGGGCCGCACGGTGGTCCGGGGCGCCAACTGGTTCCAGATCAACTCCGACGAGAACAACATCCGCCAGTCGTCCTCGGTCGCCTATCTGCACCCGGTCCTCGGCAAACGCCCCAACCTGGAGGTGCGCACCGGCGTACGCGCCAAGAAGCTGCTGCTCGACGGGCGGCGTTGTGTGGGCGCCGAGTACCTCGACCCGGATCTGATCCACACCCGGACCGTACGGGCCCGGCGCGAGGTGATCGTGTCCTGCGGGGCGATCGACTCGCCGAAACTGCTGATGCTGTCGGGCATCGGGCCGGGAGCGCATCTGCGCGAGGTCGGCGTCGACGTCGTCGTGGACGCCCCGGGCGTCGGCGAGAACCTCCAGGACCACCCCGAGGGCGTCATCATGTGGGAGGCCCGGCAGCCCATGACCACCACGTCCAGCCAGTGGTGGGAGGCGGGCATCTTCTACGACACCGAGCCCGGGCTCGACCGGCCGGACCTGATGTTCCACTACGGGTCCGTGCCGTTCGACATGAACACCGCCCGGCACGGCTACCCCACCTCGGAGAACGCGTTCTGCCTCACGCCCAACGTGACGCGGGCGAGGTCCCGGGGGACGGTACGGCTGCGGACCCGGGACTACCGGGACAAGCCGAGGGTCGATCCGCGGTACTTCACGCACGAGCACGACGTGCGCGTCATGACGTACGGGCTGAGACTCGCCCGGCGGATCGCCGAGCAGCCGGCGCTGAGCGGATGGGCGGGGGCCGAGCTGGCGCCCGGGCCGGATGTGCGCACGGACGACGAGCTGCTCGACTACATCCACAAGACGCACAACACCGTCTATCACCCCTCCTGCACCGTGAAGATGGGGGCGGACGACGATCCGTCGGCCCCTCTGGACGCGCGGCTGCGGGTCAAGGGGGTCGAGGGGGTGCGGGTGGCCGACGGGTCGGTGATGCCGGATCTGGTCACCGTCAACCCGTGCATCACGACCATGATGATCGGCGAGAAGTGCGCGGATCTCCTGAGGGAGGACGCCCCACGCTCATGAGACGGGACGCTTGTACATCCTGGTCGCCGTGATCTCGCTGTGGGCCGCCTCCCCCGCCCGGGCCTGCTGCGGCAGGCCCGGGCGGAGGTGCTCCTCGACGCTGATGTACTTGAGGCCGGCCCTCAGGTCGGCGTCGTTGCGCATGCGGATGACCAGGGGGAACTCGGCCAGCGCGGTGGTGTCGAACAGGCCCGTGGTGTACAGCAGCTGCACGCCCAGGGCGTCCGACACCGCCCGCTGGAGTTCCAGCAGGTACGTGGCGTTGGCGCGGCCGATGGGGTTGTCGAGGAACAGCGTGCCGGCGTGCCGGTGCTTGTCGCGGCCCCGGTCGTTGGACCGCAGCGCGGCCATCGTGCAGTAGAGGGCGATGGCGGCGGTGAGGAGCTGGCCGCCGGAGAAGACGTCGCCCATCTGCCCGACGGGAACGCGCTCGGCACGCAGCACGGCGTCGGGCTTGAGGATCTCGACGGCGACACCCTTGGGCTCCAGCGCCGCGGCGACACCCCTGAGCAGCAGGGACATACCGTCGCGCCGCAGGTCGGAGTTCTTCTTGACGGCGGCACGGGTCGCCTCGTCGATGACCTCGCCGAGCCGCTCGGTGAGGGTGGCCTGGTCGGGCTCCTCGAAGCGGATGCGGAGGAACTCCTGCCCGGACCACTCCCCGAGACCCTCCGGCAGCCGGGAGAGCCGCTGCGCGGAGCGCAGGGTGGCCAGGGCCGACTCGACCAGGCCGCGCAGGCGGTCCACGATCGAGTCGCGGTTGCGCTCCAGCTGCTCCAGTTCGTCGGTGAGGACGCGGAGCCGGGGCGCGAAGGCGTCCGCCCACTTCTGGGCATGCTCGGGCAGCGCGGAGGCGGGCAGCTCGCGGATCTGCTGGCGGGCCGGGGTGCGGACCTGCTCGTAGCGAGTGGAGTTGGCGTGCCGGACGAGGATGTCGCTCGCCTCGCGGACGGCGCCTTCGGCGGCGGACAGGTCGGCGGCGCAGCCACGCAGGGAACGACGGGCCTCCGCGGCCGACTGCCGGGCCTCCTCGGGGCTGCCGGAGTAGGGCTCGGACTCCTCGTGCTCCTCGTCCGTCGTGTGTTCGCGCAGCAGGTCCCGGAGCATGGCGGCGATCTCGTCGAAGCCGCTCGCCGCGTCCTCGGCGGCGCGGTGGGCGTCGAGGAGTTCGGCGTGTGCCGCGCGTGCCTGGTTCAGCGCCTCGGTGTGGGACGCGAGCTCGGCGGTGGCGGTGCGCAGCAAGGTCTGTGCGTGCTCGGCGTCGCGCGGCTGCAGCTCCTCGGGCAGGTCGGTGTGCGTCTCGCCGTCGTCGGCGGGGGCGAGGCGTTCGGCCTCGCCGCGCAGCCGGCCCAGCTGCTCGCTCGCCGTCGACATCCGGGTCTCCAGGAGCTGCACCAGCTCCTCGGCGCGGGCGGCGGCGGCCTGGCGGCTGGGTCCGTCGGAGCCGTCGGGGGATTCGAGCAGCTGCTCCGCGCGCGTGCGGACCTTGTTGCTCAGCCGGTCCAGCTCCGCGCGGGCCGCGCTCTCATCGCTCTCGGCTCGGGCCTGCTCGGCGCGCAGGTCGGCGCCCACGCCGACCTTCTCGTACAGCTGGGACGCGGCCCGGTAGGCCTCGCGCAGGGCGGGCAGGGAGGCCTTGGGCGGCTGGTCCTCGTCCGCGGGTACGTCGTCGGGTGCGCCCGCGATCTCGGAACGCTCGGCGCGCAGCGCGCGGGCGGTACGGCGGGTGTCGTCGGCGGCCCGCTGGGCGGCCCGCCGGTCCTCGTCGGCGGCCCGGGCGCGCTCCAGGCAGGACTGGGCGCTCGCCTCGGACTCGGCCGCCTCGTCGGCCAGTTCGCGCAGTTTGACCTGCCATCCGGCCCGCTCGCGCAGCCGGAAGGCGAGCCCGGCGAGGGCGTCGGCGGAGCGGCGGGCCTTCTGGGCGGCCTCCTGCCGCTCGTCCCGGACGCGCGCGGCTTCGGCGGCGACCTCGTCGGCCTCGGCCCGCGCGGTCCGGGCTTCGGTCAGTTCGGCCTCCGACTCCTCGGCGAACGCGCGGCTGTCGTGGGCCGCCCGGGCCAGTTCGGTCAGCCGGCCGGCGGGGCAGCCGGTGCGCCAGGAGGTGAGCCGGGCGGCCAGTTCTCGGTCCTTGCCGAGCCGGGCGGCGAGGGTGCGGATCTCCTCGTCCCGCTCGGTGGCCCGGGCGCGCAGCGCCTGCCGTTCCTCGTCGGCGGCGTGCTCGTCGTGCATGGCCGGGTTCGGCGGCACGAGGAACACGTCGCCGCTGCCGGAGTCCGGGGCGGGCGTCGGGGCGAGCAGGGCGGCGGCGGTGCCGACCGCCACGGCCGAGCGGGGCAGCAGTGCCGCGTCGCCGAGGGCCTCCCGGGCGCGTGCGTGGGAGTCGGGGTCGGTGATGATCACGCCGTCGACGAGTTCGGGCCGGGCGGCCAGCACGCGTGCGTGGTCGGCCGGGTCGACGGCCTGGGCGAGGTAGCGCCAGCCGGGCAGCGCGGGGATGCCGTGCTCGCCGAGGAACTCGACGGTGGCCAGGACGTCCGGGCCGGGCGGCAGCAGGCCGCCGTCGCCGAGCGCGCCGAGGATGCGGGAGTCGTCGGCGGCGGCCGTGCGCAGGTCGAACAGCTGTCGCTCGGCCGAGGAGACGGCGTCGTCGAGCAGGTCGCGCAGGTCGTCGGCGAAGCGGTCGAGTTCCTCCGGGGTGAGGCCCTGTTCGCCGGCGGCCGGCTGCGCGGCGGGCTCGCCGTCCGTGCCGTGGCGGGGTTGCGGGATGCCCGGACGGGGCTCCGGGGTCAGGCTGAGCAGTTCCGCCAGCCGCTCCTCCCCCGCGAGTGCCTCCGCGGTGCGGCGCTCGGCCTCGTAGGAGCGCTCGGCCGCCGTGGCCGCGTCGGCGGCGCGGGCCGCGGTCAGTTCGGCGCGGGACTCGGTGGAAGCGGCTTCGCGTGCGTGCTCCGAGGCCCGGCGGGAGGTCTCGCGGGCGGTGTCCCAGGCAGCGACGGCGGTCTTCTCGGCGTCGCTGGCGGCCAGGGCCGCGCGGGCGGGGTCGGCGTCGGGCGCGGTGTCGTCGAGCCAGCCGGCCCGGACGGCCTCGGCGGTCTCCTGCTCGACCTCGGCGAGGCGCTGCTTGAGGTGGCCGATCTCGCTGCGGGCGCGCTGGGCCTGGGTGGCGGCGGCGGTGGAGTCGCGGTAGGCCGCGTCGCTGACCTCCTGGAGGGCGGCGGAGCGCTCCTCCTCCTCGTTGGCGTGGCTCTCGGCCTTCTCGGCGGCGGCGTGCAGGGCCCGTACGAGGTCGACGGCGGCCTTGGAGCGGGCGGCCAGGGCAGGGGCGGCGTCCCGCTCGGCCTCCTGGATGGCGGCGGACACGCGGGTGACGCGGTCGGAGGCGGCGCGGTGGCGCAGCACGGCCTCGGCGGCCTGCCACGCCGAGTACAGCGTGCGGGCGTCGGCGAGCTCGCGCTTCTGCGCGGCGGCGGACTTCTCGGCCCCGGCGAGCGCGAGCGAGGCGTGCCGGTAGGCGAGTTCGGCGGAGATCAGCGCGCTGCGCTCGCGGGCCGCCTCGGCGTGCGTGACGGCGTACGCGGCGGCGGTGACCCGCTGGGCCAGGTCGGCGGCCCGGACCCGCTCCCGCACACCGCGCGCGGACAGCCTGCGGGCCAGGGTCCTGGTGCGCCGCTCGGCTCCGGCGTGGACGTCACGCGCGCGGGAGCGGGACTCGGCGGCCTCGACGATCCGGCCGAGGAGGTCGACGGACCCGGCGGTGAAGTCGCGTTCGGCGATCAGCTCGGCGCGTCGGCCCAGCTTGTTACCGAAGCCGCTGACCAGGTCGGCGAGCCCGTCGGTGTCGCGGGTGTCGGTGACGGCGCGCAGCAGCAGGTCGGTGAAGTCGGCGTCCTTCTTGACCGCGAAGAGACCGGCGGCCTCTCCTTCGTCGGCGTTCATCTCGCGCTGGTAGCGGAAGAGTTCCGGGTCGAGCCCGAGGTCGCCGAGGTGCTCGATCCAGCGGTCGTGGGTCTCCTCCCAGTGCACCTCCAGGTGCGGGTAGTTCTTGCCCGCCTCGGTGAGGGCGTCACGGAAGCCCTTCATGGTGCGGCGCCGCCCGCGCGCGCTGGACTGGCCCTCGACCGGGGCCCGTACGGCGGTGGACTCCGCGACGGGCAGACCGTCCAGGCTCAGTCCGGGCCCGGGCCGGAAGGAGTACCAGGCCTCGGCGAACTTCCGCGGGTCGTTGGAGACCTGCCGTCCGCGCCACTCGCTGACCTTGCCGACGACGACGCACTCGCCGGTCAGTACGTGCTGCCATTCCAGCGCCACGTGCCCGCAGTCGTCGGCGAGGAGGAACTTGCGCAGCACACCGGAGCTGGCGCCGCCGAGGGTGTTGCGGTGCCCCGGCAGCATCACGGAGAAGATCAGCTTGAGCAGCACCGACTTGCCGCCGCCGTTCTCCAGGAAGAGCACACCCGCGGGCGCGGGCCGGCGCGGCGGGCCGACCGGCTCGTCCTCGAAGAACTCCGCCTGCGTGGGCGCGGGGTCGGGCACGATCTCGCCCACCCCCCGCAGGTCAAGCACGGTGTCGGCGTAGCGCGCACCGGCGGGCCCGATCGAGTAGAGGCGGACCCGGGACAGCTCGTACATGGCGGACTCTCGTAAGTCTTCGTGAGATGGGGAGTTCAGGAGGAGTGGAACGGCAGCCCGGCGTCGGCGACCAGCTCCAGGTCGTCGCTCTCCTCGGCGGGCAGCAGCGTCGGTGTGCCGTCGGTGACCGGGACGACGCCCAGTTCCAGCAGCTCGGCCATGGCGGCGCTGCCGGCCATGTCGCGGACCTGGAGCTGGTAGCGGGCGGTGGTGCGGTAGGTGCCGCCGTGGTCGTCGCCGGTGCGCTGCAGGAATCCGGAGTCGGTGAGGAAGGCGACGGCCTTGGCGACGATGCCGGTGGTCGAGCCGGCCAGGCGGCGGGCGTCCTTGGTGGCACCGGTCGCACTGCGCCGCACCCAGATCCGCCAGGCGGCCTCCAGGCCGGGTGCGTCGGTCGCGGGGTCGGTGTTCTCGCCCCGCTCGTCGGCGCGCTCCTCCAGGCGGCGGCAGGCCTGGCGCACGAAGGCGTCGACGCCGTTGACCGAGACCCGGCCGATGTAGCCGTCGTCGGCGAGGTCCTCGGGGCGCGGGAACGCCATGGCGGCGACGGCGAGATGGGCGAGCCCGTGCAGGAACCGGTCGCCGCCGTCGGCGGACGTACGACGCGCGTAGTCACCCATGCGGACGGCGAACACCGAGTCCTCGGCGGCGGTCACGGCCATGCCCGCGCGCGGGGACACCTCCAGCACGATCAGGCCGAGCCCGGTCGCCACGGCGTCGGCGAGCCGTGCGAAGGGCGGGTCCTCGCGGTAGCGCCGCAGCAGGTCCGCGTACTCCTGGTCGCGGGCGGGCTGCAGCTTGGGCTGCAGGCCGAACGACACGAGCCGGGCCGCGTCGGCGGCGTCGGCGGGAGTGACGGCGGCGGTGGCCGCCGGGGCCGGGCTCTCCGCGTCGCCCCACTCGACGTGCTCGCTCACGACGGGAACTCCTTGACCTTGTAGACGAGATTGCGGGCCACGCCCTCAGGGGCGCGGGGAACTGCGCGACCGGCCACGACGGGGCCGCGGCCGGCCACCGGGGGAAGCATCACGCGGCCTCCGTCCGGTCCGCCGCCATCCCCGCCGCGTCCAGCAGTGCGGTGCCGACGATGAGGTCGGCCCCGCCGAACTCCGGGTCGTCGAGTTCGGTCCCGTCGTCCACGGCGAACAGCAGCTTCTGCTCGCCCTGGCGATAGGCCGTGCCGACCGGCGGGCTGGCGGCGTGCACCGCGAGCAGGGCGACCAGGTACGGCAGCTCGGGGTCCTGCCGCCGGGCCTGCGCCAGCAGTCCGGACAACCGGCGCGGCGCGTCCGCCGGCAGGTCGAGCAGCTCCTGCGCCGCCGCCATCTGCTCCTCGCTGAACCGGCTGTCGTCCGGCGTGGCGATCAGGTCGGGCTCGGGCATCTCCGCACCCAGGTGCTCCCGCTCCACCGGCGGCGTCAGCAGTATGTCGACCAGGTCGCCGACCCGGACGGACACCGGTGTGCGCAGCCCGGTGCCGCGGCCGAAGAAGGCGTCGGTGACGCGGACGGCCTGCTGCACCGGCAGCGGGAGCACGGGCGAGACGAGATGCCCGTAGAGGTCTGTGCCCGACGTCGTCATCGGTGTGGCGAAGGCCTGCCGGTCCTGCTCGGCGCGGAACAGCGGTCCGGCCTCCAGCAGGCGGGACTGCAACTGCGTGTGCCGGCGGATGCAGTCCTTGACGATGTCGACGAGCTCGGCGGCGCGGCGCTTGTGCTCGGGCTCCTCGGACTCGTCCCGTGCCTTGCGGATGTTGGTGAGGATCGCGTTCTCGTGGCGGTAGCGGTCGGCGACGTGCTCCAGCGCCTCGGCGATCATGTCGGGCACGGTGGAGAGCCAGTCCACCGCGCGCACGTTGCGCCGGGTGGCGTCGAGGGCGCGGCGCAGGGTCTCCGAGTACTGCACGGTCCGGTAGCGGGCCTGTTCGGCCGCGAGCTGGGCGTCGGCGAGCCGGCCGCGGCTGATCAGCACCTCCAGCTTGACCTCGGCGGCGATCTGCGCGCTGGTGACGTCCGTGTCGAGGGCGCCGACGAGGACGTTGACCGCCTCGTCCGTCGTGCGGAGGTAGACGGTGCCGCCGGGGCCGGGGACCTCTTCGATCAGCTTGAAGTCGTAGTCGCGGCGCACATAGGTGCCGTCCGCCCCGAACGTGCCGTACACGGCGCGGAAGCCGCGGTCGACGCTGCCGACGTTGATCAGGTTCTCCAGGACCCAGCGGGCCACCCGCTCGTGCTCGGCGGTGGGGCGCTGCGGGGCCTGGGCGGCGATGCGCGGGATGAGCCGGGCGACGATCTGGTCGTGGTCCGCGCCCGTGTCGAAGTCCATGTTGAGGGTGACCAGGTCGATCGCCGCGAGGGCGACCTCCGCCATGCCGTACACCGAGTACGCGCCGGCCAGGTTGGCCTTGCGCGCGTCCAGGTCGTGCAACGGCGCGGTGCAGGCGAGCGCGCGCAGGCGCCGCGCCAGGCCCTCGTCGGCGGCCGGCCCCGGGGCAGGGCGCGGCCCCGCGCTGAGCTGGGGCGGAACGCTGTCCGTCGATGCAGGCGAAGTCACGGTGCACAGACTAGGTCCTGGGTCTGACAACAACCCAAACGACGCGGTACGGCCCCTGGGCAGCCCCTCTCAGCCGTCCTCGCCGACCCGCCGCCGGTACACCTCGACCACACGCTCCAGCGAGTCGTCGAGGTACCCGGCGAGCAGCCCCTCCGCCTTCTCCCGGTCCCCGCCCTGAAGAGCCTCAAGAATCGCGACATTTCGTGCGATGTACGGCTCATGCAACTGCTGCGGCTCGTCCACCACATGGAACGCCAGCCGCAGTTCGGCGAAGACGCTCCGCATCAGCTCGGCGGTGCGCTCGCTCGCGGCGAGCGCGACCAGCTCCCGGTGGAAGTGGATGTTCGCGGTACCCACCGACTTCCAGTCACCTTCCCGGGCCGCCGTCCGCCCCTCCTGGACCGCCCCGGCGAGCCCGTCCAGGCCGTACGGCGGCTCGCCGAGACCGCGGACCACGGCGCACTCGACCAGCCGCCGGGTGCGGTAGATGTCCTCGACGTCCTCCACGGTCAGGACCCGGACGAAGACGCCCCGGTTCAGCTCGTGGACGAGCAGGCGCTCGTGCGTGAGCAGCCGGAACGCCTCACGCAGTGTGTTGCGGGAGACGCCGAGCGCGCCGCCGATGCTGTCCTCCGACAGGCGGGTTCCGGGCGGGAAGTAGCCCTCGGCGATCCGGCTCCTGAGGATGTCCGAGACCCGCTCCGCGGTGCTGGTGCGCCCGAGGAGGGCCCGGTCGTCGGCGAGGTCCTTCAGCTGCTCTGCCATGCCGGAATTCAATCGCAGATCACAAGAACGAACCAACATGGGTATTGAGGGATCGTTGAACAATCCTCTACGGTGCTACGCACAGCGTCGCGGCGGCGGGGCCGCTTTCCCCACCGCTTTCCCCACCGCGGCGCCGACCGCCTCCGTACGGCACGGCTCACCCCGAAGCACCCTCCGTCCTCCCTCTGCGAGGTGCCCATGAGCACGACCCCTCCACCGCAGGCCCAGCTCGACGACCCACGCCCCGCCACCACCGAACGCACCTCGGACGACGGGGCGTTCGGCTGGCTGCGCGCCCTGGGACCGCGCGGCCGCCGCGCCTTCACGGGCGCCTTCGGCGGCTATGCCCTGGACTCCTACGACTACTTCACGCTGCCGCTGAGCATGGTCGCGCTGTCCGCCTACTTCGGCCTGAACAGCGGCCAGACCGGTCTCTTCACCACGGTCACGCTCGTCGTCTCCGCGGTCGGCGGCGCCCTGGCGGGCATGCTCGCGGACCGAGTCGGCCGGGTGAAGGCGCTGATGCTCACGGTGATCACGTACGCGGTGTTCACCGTCGCCTGCGGTTTCGCGCCCAACTACGAGACACTGCTGGTCTTCCGCGCGCTCCAGGGACTCGGTTTCGGCGGCGAGTGGGCCGTCGGCGCGATCCTGGTCGCCGAGTACGCGAGCGCCAAGCACCGGGGACGCACGCTCGGCGCGATCCAGAGTTCCTGGGCCGTGGGCTGGGGCCTCGCCGTGATCGTCTACACGCTGGTCTTCTCGGTGGCCGGCGACGACCTGGCCTGGCGCATCATGTTCTGGACCGGGGCGCTGCCCGCGCTGCTCGTCATCTGGCTGCGGCGCAGCGTGCACGACGCGCCCGAGGCGGCCGCCGCGCGTGAACAGAGCGCGGAGAAGGGCTCGTTCACGGCGATCTTCAAGCCCGGCCTGCTGCGGATCACCCTCTTCGCGGGGCTGCTCTCCACCGGCGTCCAGGGCGGCTACTACACGCTGGCCACCTGGGTGCCGACGTATCTGAAGTCCGAGCGCGACCTGTCGGTCGTCGGCACCGGCGGCTATCTGACGTTCCTCATATCGGGCGCCTTCATCGGCTACCTGACCGGCGGCTACCTCACCGACAAGCTGGGCCGGCGGCGCAACATCTGGCTCTTCGCCCTGCTGTCCGCGCTCTGCATCCTGGCGTACGCGAACATCCCGAGCGGCGCCAACACCCTGCTCCTGGTACTCGGTTTCCCGCTCGGGTTCTGCATGTCGGCGATCTTCAGCGGCTTCGGGTCCTACCTGAGCGAGCTGTACCCCACGGCGGTGCGCGGGACGGGGCAGGGCTTCACGTACAACACCGGGCGCGCGGTGGGTGCCGTGTTCCCGACGACGGTCGGGTTCCTGGCCGACAGCTGGGGCGTCGGCGGCGCGCTGGTATTCGGCGCGATCGGCTACGGCATCGCGGCCCTGGCCCTGCTCGGGCTGCCGGAGACGCGCGGGAAGGAGCTCGCGTGAACCGCACGGGCACCGGCACCGAGGACCGTCCGGTGGTCCTCGTCGACGAGGACGCGCACGCGTGGAGCCCCAAAGCGGCCCGCTCCCGCTTCCGGGAGGGCCTGACGGGCCCCACGGCCGGGGTCGCGGCGGGCCACACCCAGGTCAACCTGATCTCGGTGCCCGCCGACTGGGCCTACGACATGCTGCTGTTCTGCCAGCGCAACCCCAAGCCCTGCCCGGTCCTCGACGTCACGGACGCCGGCTCCTGGACGACCGTGCTCGCCGAGGGCGCGGACCTGCGCACCGACCTGCCGCGCTACCGGGTCTGGCGGGACGGCGAGCTGGTGGACGAGCCGGCGGACGTGCGCGCCCACTGGCGGGACGACCTGGTGTCCTTCCTCATCGGGTGCAGCTTCACCTTCGAGTGGGCGCTGGGTGAGGCGGGTGTTCCGATCCGCCACGTCGAGCAGGGCCGCAACGTCCCGATGTACGTGACGAGTCGGCAGTGCCGTCCGGCGGGGCGGCTGCACGGGCCGCTGGTGGTGTCCATGCGGCCGGTGCCGCCCCGGCAGCTGGCGGCGGCGATCCGGGAGAGCAGCCTCATGCCGGCGGTGCACGGCAGCCCCGTGCACTGCGGCCATCCCTCGGGTCTCGGCATCGACGACCTCGGCCGCCCCGACTTCGGGGATCCGGTGGACGCCGAGCCGGACGACATCCCGGTGTTCTGGGCCTGTGGGGTGACCCCGCAGGCGGCCGTGATGGCCTCGCGTCCGCCGTTCGCCCTCACGCACGCCCCGGGGCAGATGTTCCTCACCGACGCCCGCGACGAGCAGTACCGCGTGGCCTGACAGGAGACACGGCACATGACCTCGATCGACCTGAACGCCGACCTCGGCGAGGGCTTCGGCCGCTGGCGGCTCACCGACGACGAGCAGCTGCTGTCCGTCGTCACCAGCGCCAACGTGGCCTGCGGTTTCCACGCCGGGGACGCGGTCACGATGCGCCGGGTGTGTGAGCTGGCGGCCGAGCGCGGCGTGCGGATCGGCGCCCAGGTGTCCTACCGGGACCTGGCCGGGTTCGGGCGGCGCGCGATGGACGTGCCGCCCGCCGAGCTGGCGGCCGAAGTGGCCTACCAGATCGGTGCCTTGGAGGTCTTCGCCCGGGCGGCCGGTGCCCGCGTCGCCTACGTCAAACCGCACGGCGCGCTCTACAACCGGGTCGTGCACGACGAGGAGCAGGCCGCCGCGGTCGTCGACGGCGTGCTCCTCGCGGACGCCGCGCTGCCCGTCCTCGGACTGCCCGGCTCTCGCCTGCTGGAGCTGGCCGGGAAGGCCGGACTGCGGGTGGTCACCGAGGCGTTCGCGGACCGGGCGTACACCGACGCGGGCACCCTGGTGCCGCGCACCCAGGAAGGCGCCGTGGTCACCGACCCGGACGCCGTCGTGGATCGCTCCGTGAGCCTGGCCCGCTCCGGTGAGGTCGCCTCCCGCTCGGGGACGCGCATCGAGGTACGCGCGCGGTCGCTGTGCCTGCACGGCGACACCCCGGGCGCCGTGGACCTGGCGCGCCGGGTCCGCGAGCGCCTGGCGGCCTGCGGGGTCCGGGTGGAGGCCTTCGCATGAAGGTGCTGCCCGTCGGCGAGGACGCCCTGCTCGTCGAGGTCTGCTCGGGCGACGAGGCTGAGGCCCTGCACGCGGAGTTGCTGCGGCGCCGCGCGGAGGGCTCCCTCTCGGCCCGCGAGATCGTGCCCGCGGCCCGCACGGTCCTCCTCGACGGCCTCGACTCCCCCGCCCGGCTGGCCGCCGAACTGACCGCCGCCGACCTGCCGCCCGCTCCCCCACGCGCGCGTGACGTCGTGGAGATCCCGGTGCGGTACGACGGCCCGGACCTGGCCGACGTCGCCGCCCACTGGGGCGTACCGGAGAGCGAGGTCGCCCGCATCCACGGTGACACCGAATTCCGGGTCGCCTTCTGCGGATTCGCACCCGGCTTCGGCTACCTCACCGGCCTGCCACCGCGCTACGACGTCCCGCGCCGGGCCACTCCGCGCACGGCCGTCCCGGCGGGGTCGGTCGCCCTGGCGGGCCCGTACACGGGCGTGTACCCGCGCTCGTCGCCGGGCGGCTGGCAGCTGATCGGCACGACGGACGCCGTGCTGTGGGACCACGCGCGCGTGCCGGCCGCGCTGCTGTCGCCGGGCACGCGCGTGCGGTTCGTCCCCGAGGCGAGGTCATGACGGACCGCGCCCTCGCCGTCGTCCGGGCGGGTGCCCTCACCACCGTGCAGGACACGGGCCGCCCCGGGCACGCCCATCTCGGCGTACCCCGCTCCGGGGCGCTGGACCGGCCCGCCGCCGACCTCGTCAACCGGCTCGTCGGCAATCCACCCGCGGCGGCCGTGCTGGAGACGACTCTCGACGGCTGTGCCGTACGCCCCCGTTCGGCCATCACGGTGGCGGTGGCGGGCGCGCCCTGCCGGGTCACGGTGGACGGACGTCCCGTCGCCTGGGGCGCGCCGGTGCGCGTGCCCGCGGGGGCGCTGCTGAACGTCGGCCCCGCTGTGTCGGGCGTCCGCGCCTACCTGGGGGTCTCCGGGGGCATCGCGGTCGAGACGGTGCTCGGCAGCAGGTCGACGGACCTGCTGTCGGGGCTCGGACCGGCCCCTCTCGCGGTCGGCACGGTGCTGCCCCTGGGACGGCCGTCCGGCGTGCACGCGCGCGTGGACGTCGCCCCGCAGCCGGCGCCGCCGGCAGAGCTGGTGCTGCGGGTGACCCTCGGCCCGCGCGACGGCTGGTTCACGCCGGAGGCCGTGCACACCTTCTGCTCCCGTGCCTACCGGGTGTCCTCCGCGAGCAACCGCATCGGGCTGCGCACGGAGGGACCCGCCCTGGAGCGGGCCCGGCCGGGCGAACTCGCCAGCGAGGGCATGGTGCTGGGTGCCGTGCAGGTCCCGCCGGACGGCAGGCCGGTGGTCTTCCTCGCCGACCATCCGACCACCGGGGGTTACCCGGTGATCGCCGTGGTCCGCGCCGCCGACCTCCCGGCCGCCGCCCAGGCGGTCCCGGGCGCTCCCGTCCGCTTCGTGGCCGTACGCCGCCGTTAGGCCCACCTCTGCATGTGACCGGACGTCAGGCCCTGGGCCGCGTCCGCCCGCTCCGCCACGGACAGGCCGGCCAGGGCGGCGGACACCGCGGCCGAGGCCCTCAGGTCGAGCCGGGCGCTCGTGCCCCGGGCGCGGTGCCGGAGTTCGTCGGCGGCCAGGGTCAGGAGCTGGGGCAGCAGGTCGGTGCAGCGGCGCGCCAGCCAGCCGGTGCCGGCCGTGGCCAGCCACCACAGGCTCGCCGAGGCCGTCGGGACGGGAAACTCCGGCTCGGGCGAGGGCGCGGGCCCCGTGGCGAGGCCGCGCGCGGCGAGCAGCGTGTGGAAGCGCAGGGCGAGTTGCCGGTGCCCGCGTTCTCCGGGGTGCAGCCGGTCCGCGCTCCACATGGCGCGGTCGGTCGTCCAGTCGCCCTCGCACGCGTGCAGGTGCAGCGCCCCGTACCGCTCGGACAGGGCGTGCACCACGGTGTTCACGGTCCGTTGCCGCCGGGCCAGCGGGTGGGCGAGGGCCCCCGGCAGGCCGAGCATCGTGCCCGGGTCGGGCAGGCAGGCGGTGAGCAGGACCGCTCCCCGCGCGGTGCAGGCCGCGTACACCTGGTCCAGCCGGGCGGCCACGGCCCGGATGTCGAAGGTGCAGCGCAGGGTGTCGTTGACGCCGACGACGACGGACACGAGATCGGGCCGCAGCTCCAGCGCGGCGGGCAGCTGCCGCTCCAGCACGTCCCGGGTCTGTGAGCCGCTCACCGCGAGGTTGGTGAACCCGACCGGCTCCTCGGCGAGCCCGCCCGCGAGCAGCGCGGCCCAGCCGCGCCACACCCCGTCACCGACGGGGTCCCCCACGCCCTCGGTGAGCGAGTCACCTAGGGCCACGAACCGCAGCGGCGGCCGCTCGACCCGCGGGAGCCCCTCGAACATCAGCGGCCCCTCCACCCGCGGGGCTCCCTCGCGTGTAGGCCCCTCGAATCGCGTAGGCCCCTCCAATCGCGGGGCCCCCTCGAACCACGGGGCTCTCATGCCACGCCCCCGGGCACGAACGGCCGAGCCGGACGCACCGGGACGGCCGCGTCGTGCGCGGCGAGGAACGCGTCGACCGCCGCGTCCCAGCCGAAGCACTCCGCACGCGCGCGTGCACCCTCGCGCCGGTCCGCCTCCAGGCGTTCCAGCAGCCGGTCCACGGCGTCCGCGAAAGCCTCCCCGTGGTCCGTGGCGACGGCCCCGGCGGAGCCGATCACCTCCGACAGCGCGGACGACGCGCTGGCGACCACCGGCGTGCCGCAGGCCATGGCCTCCAGCGCGGCGAGCCCGAAGGTCTCGGCGGGTCCCGGAGCCAGGGCCACGTCGGCGGACGCCTGGAGCGCCCCGAGCAGTCCGCGGTCGCAGACATGCCCGAGGAAGGTCACAGGCAGGCCGCTCTCGCGCGCCCGCTGTTCGAGCCGGGAGCGCAGTGGACCGTCCCCGGCCACGACCAGCACGGCCCGCCGCCCGCGCCGCCGCAGCGCCTCCAGGGCGTCCAGCGCCGTGCCCGGCCGCTTCTCCACGGACAGCCGCGAGCACATCACGAGCAGCGTCTCGTCCTCGCGCGCGTGCCGGGCCCGGATGTCCTGGTCGCGCAGCGCCGGGTGCCGCTGCACCAGGTCGACGCCCAGCGGCGCCCGGACGACGTTGCGGGCTCCGATCCGCACGAACTCGCGCTCGGCGAACTCGGTGGTGCACACCACGCGCGAGTAGGTGTGGGCCGTACGGACGTTGAGGGCGTCAGCGGCGCGCCGGGCGGCTCCCTCGGGCACGCCCCAGGTACGCAGCACCCCGTCGGCCGTCTCGTGGGAGACCATCACGGACGGGACCCGGGCGCGCCGCGCCCACCGGCCGGTCCACCTGAGAGTCGTGCGGTCGGACACCTCCAGCCGGTCCGGCGCGAGCTCCTCCAGGAGCCGGGCCACCCGCCGCTTGTCGGCGAGGACGCGATAGCCGCCGGTGCCGGGCAGCAGCGGCCCGGGGAGGGTGATCACCCGGCCCTGCTCGGTCTCGTGGTCGCTCGTGCGCTCGCCGGGGATGACGAGGACGGGTTCGTGTCCCGCGGCCTTGAAGCCCTTGCCCAGTTCACGCAGCGCGGTGCGCAGTCCGCCGGACGAGGGGGCGACGAAGTTGGCGAGCCGGACGATCCGCAGTGCCTGGCGGCCGGTGCCGGGGCGGGAGTCGCTCATGCCGCCACCGCCGTCCGGCGTCCGGCGAGCACCTTGGTGTAGTGCCCGATCAGCCGGTCGCCGACGGCCGCCCAGGTGCGGCCCTCGACGGTGGCGCGTCCGGCGGCGCCGCAGGCGGCCCGCAGCCCGGGATCAGCGGCCAGGGACCGCACCGCGTCCCGGACCGCATCCGCGTCGCGCGGTGGCACGAGCAGCCCGGTGTGCCCGTGGGCGACCAGGTCCAGCGGTCCGCCCGCGGCGGGCGCCACCACCGGCAGACCACTGGCCATGGCCTCCTGGACCGTCTGGCAGAAGGTCTCGAAGGGGCCCGTGTGGGCGAAGACGTCGAAGGAGGCGAAGACCCGGGCGAGGTCGTCACCGGTGCGCCGGCCGAGGAAGACGGCGCCGGGCAGGGCCTGCTCCAGGCCGGGCCGGCTGGGGCCGTCGCCGACGATCACGACCCGGACGCCGTCCAGCCCACAGACGCCCGCGAGGAGTTCGACCTGCTTCTCGGGGGCGAGCCGGCCGACGTAGCCGATGATCAGCTCCCCGTTCGGGGCGAGTTCGCGGCGCAGGGCCTCGTCGCGCCGGTCGGGCCGGAAGCGGTCGGTGTCCACGCCGCGCGGCCACAGCTCGACCCGGGGCACACCATGGGTCTCCAGGTCGCGCAGGGCGGCGCTGGACGGGGCGAGGGTGAGGTCGGCGGCGCCGTGGACGGAGCGGATGCGTCTCCAGGCGGCGGCCTCTCCGGCGCCCATGTAGGTGCGGGCGTAGCCGGCCAGGTCGGTCTGGTAGACGGCGACGGCGGGGATGCCGAGCCGGGCGGCGGCGGCCATGCCGCGTACGCCGAGGACGAAGGGGCTGGCGAGGTGGACCACGTCGGCACGGTGCTCGACGAGGGTGGCGGCCAGCCGCCGGCTGGGGAGGGCGATGCGGACCTGGGGG
>NZ_JAIGQA010000349.1:0-2162 GCF_019733245.1 Streptomyces sp. WAC04114 | reverse complement strand
GTCGACCACCGCCACCGCACCCGGAGTCCGCGCCACCCGCACCTCGAACGCCTCCGGCACCAGCACAGGCACCCCGACAGAACCGGTGTCGTTCCACTCCACCAACACCCGCCGACGCTCATCCACATCCAGGACATGCACGTCGGCGAGCGGCGTGTCCGCGGCACCGTCGAGGACCCGCTCCAGCGCGGAGACGAGGCCCTCCGTCGCGGTACGCATGAGCGCGCCGACGGCACGCGGATCGCCGGGGGCCATCGCGTCGACGGCCAGCCCTGTGGCGTTGCCGTCGTCGTCCACCGCCACAGTGAGCGGGTAGTTGTTCAGGGGCCTCAGATACAGCCTGCGGATGCCGTGAACCGCCTCGTCCCGGCCCTCGTTCGCCGTCGTGTCCACGTCGGAGCCGGTGTTGTGGCGGTAGTTGAGGATCGAGGTGAACAGGGGCGTGTCAGCGGGTACGCCGCTGACCCGCTGGGCGACCGCCAGCGAGGCGTGCTCATGTTCCAGCAGGGTCGCGAGCTGTCCTCGCATCGCGGTGACGGCCTGCAGGACACCGGTCCCGTCGACACGCACCCGTACCGGCAGGGTGTTCATGAACAGACCCATCGCACGGTCCGATCCGGCACCGGCGTTCATCCGGCCGAAAAGCACGGTGCCGAACACCACGTCGTCGTGCCCGCTGACGGCCGCGAGGACACGGGCCCAGGCGACATGGGCGAGGGTCGCCGGGCTGGTGCCGAGCCGGCGCGAGACGGCTCGCAGCCGCTCGTCGAGCGTGGTGGCGAAGCCGAGGTGGGCCGTCTTCATGTCACTGCCGTCCCGGTGCACGTCGACCAGCCCGAACGGCAGCGTGGGCTCGGTGACGTCGCCCAGGAGCCCGGCGAAGTACTCCTCGTGTTCCGACCGGCCGGCACCGTCCCGGGCGTGGGCCACGAAGTCGCGGAAGGGCAGCGGCTGCGCCAGTTCGTCGCCACGCCCGCCGAGGAGGGCCACCACTTCCTCGTACACGGCCTCCAGGGTCGTGTGGTCCTGCACCATGTGGTGCATGCGCAGCAGCGCCACCCAGGTGTCTCGGCCGGGTACCGGCGCCACGTGCAGGTCGACGAGCGGGGCCCGGCCCAGGTGCATCGGGGATCTGCCGATCTCGAGCAGTTGCTCCACGAGATCCGGGTTGCCGGGGTCGAGAGCGATCTCCGTGACCGGCAGTTCGGCTCGGCGCCAGACCACCTGGACCGGAGTGCGCAGTCCTTCCCAGACGACAGACGTCCGGTAGATGTCGTGCCGGTCCAGCAGTTGCTGAAGGGCACCGATGAACGCGTCCAGGCGGTCCCGGGAGTCGAAGTCCAGGACGGTCGGCGCCGCGTAGGTGTCGTGGCCTCCGGCGGCCATGAGGTGGTGGAAGAGCAGGCCCTCCTGGAGCGGGGCGAGCGGGTAGACGTCCGCCACGTTCGGCGCGCCGCCCTCGACCGAGGCGACGACCCGGGCGATCTCCTCCGCCGTCAGGTCCACCAGCGGCAGCATCTCCGGTGTGATCTCCGCAGCGCCCTCGGGGATCGCGTTGGCGGGCACCTGAATCTGGTCGGCGCCCGGAACGGCCGCGAGACCGGCGACCGTCGGGGTGTCGAACAACGCCCGTACGGAGACGGAGACACCGCGCACCCGCAGGCGTTCGACCAGGGAGACGGCGAGCAGGGAGTGCCCGCCGAGGGCGAAGAAGTTGTCGTCCACGCCGACGCTGTCGAGCCCGAGCACCTCGGCGAAGGCCTCGCAGAGGATCTCTTCGCGGGCGTTGGCCGGGCCTCGGCCTGCGCCGGCCTGGTACTCCGGGGCAGGCAAGGCCTTGCGATCCAGCTTGCCGTTGACGGTCAGCGGGAGCTCGTCCAGGACGACGATGGCCGAGGGGATCATGTAGTCCGGCAGTCGGGCCGACATGAACCGGGTGATGGAGTCGGGCAGTTCGGACGTGTCGTCGTCTGCTACGACGTAGCCGACCAGGCGTACGTCGCCCGGGGTGTCCTCGCGGGCGACGACAGCCGCGCGGGCCACCTGGGGGTGAGCGGCGAGGGCGGCCTGGACCTCACCCGGCTCGATCCGGAAGCCACGCACCTTCACCTGCTCATCAGCCCGGCCCAGGAACTCCAGCCGGCCATCCGCAGCCCAGCGCG
>NZ_JAIGQA010000348.1:0-2152 GCF_019733245.1 Streptomyces sp. WAC04114 | reverse complement strand
GTCCGGGTCGGGGCGGGGGTGGCCGATGGCCGAGCGCAGGGCGCCGGGCGGTCCGTCGAGTTCGTGGAGGGCGCCGCCGTATCCGGCGACGCGGGCCAGGACGGCGGCGGCGTCGCGCAGGCGCACGGCGCGTCCGGAGCCGATGTTGATGACGCCCTGCGCTGCGGAGAGCGAGGCGGCGTGGACGGCGCGGGCCACGTCGCGGACGTCGACGAAGTCGCGCTGCGCGCCGAGGCCGCCGAGTTTCAGCTCGCCGTCCCCGGACTGCATGGCCCGGCGCATGGCCTCGGCGAGACGGCCCAGCGGTGAGCCGGCGGGGGTGCCGGGTCCGGCCGGTGAGAAGACGCGCAGGACGACGGCGTCCAGGCCGGAGCCGAGGACCAGTTCGGTGGCGGCGAGTTTGCTGACGCCGTACGGGCCGCCGGGCCGGGGCACGGCGTCCTCGGCGGTGGAGGAGCCGGGCTGGCTCGGGCCGTACTCCGCGCTGCAGCCGATCTGCACCAGCCGGGCGCCGCAGCCGCTGCGGCGCAGGGCCTCGCAGACGGTGGCGACGGCGACGGTGTTGTGGCGGGTGAGTTCGCGGGCCCCGCCGCGGGTGGCTCCGGCGCAGTTGACGACGACGCCCGGGTGGACCGCGTCGAGGAAGCGGGTGAGGGCGCCGGGGCTGCCGGAGGCGAGGTCGAAGCGGACGTCGGCGTCGTCACCGCGGCCGAGGGCGGTGAGCTGCACGGCCGGGTCGGCGAGCAGGCGGTCGGCGACGAAGCGCCCGATGTAGCCGTTGGCTCCGATCAGCAGGACTCTCATCGCACGGCTCCCCATGTCGCCGGGGTTCCTGGGTGGGTGATCATGCGGGTTCTCCTCGAGGCGGAAAGGAACGGACAGGACGGGTGCGGCCTGCGGCGGTGGGGCCGGTGTGCGCGGCGCTCATCGGACGGCCTCCGGCGGGGCGTGGGCCGAGGCCCGGGTGAGCTTGCGGGTCGTGTGGACCAGGAGGGCCAGCGCCGCAGCTCCGCAGGTGAGGGTGGGGACGCTGCCGGCGCCCCAGGCGGTGACGAGGGCTTCGACGGGGGTGGCCAGGACACCGGCGCCCGGGAGGCGGGAGGCGAAGACCGTGGCGAGGGCGGCCGCCTCGACCGTGGCCGCCGCGGTGAGGACCACGGCGGGGGCGTAGGTGAAGCCGTGCGTGGTGAGGAGGCGGGCCAGGAAGAGGAGGGCGCCGAGGGCGAGGCCCTGGGCGTATGCCGCGGGCTCGCCGAGGGCCGTGCCGCTGAGGGCGAGCAAGGCTGCCAGGGCGCCCAGGAACAGGGCGAACACACCGAGCAGGAGGGGGCGTACGGCGGCGGCGAAGTCCTCCAGGCCGCGGCTGGCCGCGAGTTTGCGGCGGGCTCGGGCGGTGAGGAGGTGCGCGGTCCAGGCGGCGGGTGCGCAGGCCAGGGCGAGGGCCAGGACCGGGGCGGCGGTGAGGGGCCAGGGGCCGTCGGCCGTTCCGGTGGGCAGGGTGTCGGGGCCTCCGGCGAGCGCGTTGTCGAGCAGGCCGTTGCCCAGGAGGGCGTAGGCGACGAGCCACACGGTCCAGGGAGTGGTCCTGCTGGAGGCCGCCTCGGGGCGCGGCCCGGGCCCGTCCGTGTCGGTCCTGCTCAGGGGCCCCCTGCGCAGGGCCGCGCGGAGGGCGAGGGCAACGGCGAGGGCCCCGGCTGCCGCCGCGAACAGGCGCGACCGGCCGTGGGTGAGGTGCACGGCGGCGATGGCGGCGGCGCACAGCGCCCCGGGCAGGAGAGTCAGCAGGACCCAGTCGACGCGCACGCGGGGAGCGGCGGGCGGGGCGGGCAGGGGCGTGTCTCCGTCCCGGGAGACCCGCGCGTACATCTCCTCGGCGAGGGAGAAGACGTCCCGGTGCCGGAAGCGGGCGGCGGTCCGGTCGGTGAGGCCGTGCGCCTCCAGTCCGGCGGCGATCTCGAGGGGGTCCACCGCGCGCTCACAGAGCTCCCGGTGACGGTGCATCAGCGTCTTCACCGGATCGACGGCGCCCCGCCGAGAGGTGGAGGCGGGGCGCTCGGAGACGGAATCGGACTTGCCGGGCCCCGTCCCGTCGAAGGCAGACCCCGGCTTCGCGGGCCCCCGCCCGTCAAAAGCAGACCCCGGCCTTCCAGGC
>NZ_JAIGQA010000347.1:0-2184 GCF_019733245.1 Streptomyces sp. WAC04114 | reverse complement strand
TCCATCGAGTGACCGATGCCCTTTCCGGCTGACCGGGGCCCTACGCTCCCGCCGCCTTCGCGGCGATGTCCGTGCGGTGCTGGGAGCCGTCGAGGCGGATGCGGCCGACGGCCGTGTAGGCGCGGTCGCGGGCCTCGGTGAGGTCCTTGCCGGTGGCCGTCACGGACAGGACGCGGCCGCCCGCGCTGACCACGGCGTCGCCCTCCTGCCGGGTGCCGGCATGCAGCACGTACGCGTGCGGGGCGTCCTGGGCGGCGACCTCGTCGAGTCCGGTGATCGGGTCGCCGGTGCGCGGGGTGCCGGGGTAGTTGTGCGAGGCGACGACCACGGTCACGGCCGCGTCGTCGCTCCAGCGCAGCGGCTCCAGGTGGGCGAGGTTGCCGGTGGCGGCGGCCATCAGCAGGCCGGCCAGCGGCGTCTTCAGCCGGGCCAGCACGACCTGGGTCTCGGGGTCGCCGAACCGGGCGTTGAACTCGATCACGCGGACACCGCGGGAGGTGATCGCGAGGCCGGCGTAGAGCAGGCCGGAGAAGGGCGTGCCGCGCCGCTGCATCTCGTCCACGGTCGGCTGCAGCACGGTCTGCATCACCTCGTCGACCAGCTTCGGGTCGGCCCACGGCAGCGGGGAGTACGCGCCCATACCGCCGGTGTTGGGACCCTCGTCGCCGTCCAGGGCGCGCTTGAAGTCCTGGGCGGGCTGGAGGGGCACGACCGTCTCGCCGTCGGTGACGGCGAACAGGGAGACCTCGGGGCCGTCGAGGTACTCCTCGATGACCACGCGCTCGCAGGCCGCCGCGTGGGCCCGGGCCGCTTCGAGGTCGTCGGTGACGACGACGCCCTTGCCGGCGGCGAGCCCGTCGTCCTTCACGACGTACGGAGCGCCGAAGGCGTCGAGGGCCGCGTCGGCCTCTTCCGGCGTCGTGCAGACGTACGAGCGGGCCGTGGGCACCTCGGCCGCCGCCATGACGTCCTTCGCGAAGGCCTTGGAGCCCTCGAGCTGCGCGGCCTGCCCGGACGGGCCGAAGACGGGGATGCCCGCGTCGCGCACGGCGTCGGCGACACCGGCGACGAGCGGGGCCTCCGGGCCGACGACCACGAGCTCCGCGCCGAGGCGGGTGGCCAGCTCGGTGACCGCGGCGCCGTCCGAGGCGTCGACCTGGTGCAGCTCGGCGACCTCGGCGATGCCGGCGTTGCCGGGCGCGCAGTACAGCGCGGTGACATCGGGGTCGTGGGACAGGGAGTGGCACAGGGCGTGTTCGCGGGCGCCGCTGCCGATGACGAGGACCTTCACGGGGGTCAGCCTAACGGGAGACGCCGGGTTCCCTTTGTGCGGGCTTCCGAAGGGAGGGGGGATCTTGAGCTGGATGTTCCTCCAAGGCGGGGTCGTGCTCCTCGGGGGTCGTGCTCCTCGGGGCGCGTGTCACCGGACCGCGTGTTCCTCGGGCGGCAGGTCCCCGAACCCCGTGTTCCTCCAGCCGCTCGGCGAGGTCCGGCTACTCGTTCGTGAACTCCTCAACCACCGTCGCCCCCAGCTCCCGGACGATCAGCTCCTGGCCGGAGAGGGCCGACTCGTCCAGGTCGGGGTCGTCGTCCTCGGGGATGTCCTCCTCGACCGAGACGTGGCGCGGCGGTGGGGCGGAGGGCTGGGGGACGGAAGCGGTCGGTGCCGGGGCCGGAGTGGAGGCCGGCGCGGGGCTGCTCGACTGCTGGGTGGAAGCGGCCGGGGGCGCCGACTGGGGCGGGGCCGGCCGCTGGGCCGTGGCCGTACCGCCGCCCGCGTTGTACCCGCCGCCACCACCGCTGTTGTAGCCGCCACCGCCGCCTCCGAACCCGGAGGGGCCGCCCGGCGCCGGGGGCGCGGAGCCGCCCGAGGGGTCGACGATCGCCTCGATCTTCCACTGCACGTTGAACTGCTCGCCCAGCGCCTGCCGCAGTACGTCCTCGCTGCCGCTGCTCAGGAAGTTGTCCCGCGCGCCCGCGTTGACGAAGCCGAGCTGGAGGGTCGTGCCGTCGAAGCCGGCCACCTGGGCGTTCTGGCTGAGCAGGATCCAGGTGAAGCGGCGGCGGTTCTTGACCGCCTCCAGGATGTTCGGCCAGAGCATGCGGGGGTCGAGGCCACCGCCGCCGCCCGAGGCAGCGGGAGCGGGGGCCTCGACCCCCGCATGCTCTGGCCGAACATCCTGG
>NZ_JAIGQA010000346.1:0-2217 GCF_019733245.1 Streptomyces sp. WAC04114 | reverse complement strand
GGACGCGGGACGTGCATGATCATGGGGCTTTTCCGCCGGGCGCGGGTGTCTCATTACGAGACACCGGGTTGTCGTCCGAGTGCGGCGGCCGGACCCGCAGTTGTTTCCTGTTCAACTGAACCCGCTACGGTGGGCTGTGCCGTGACCACCACAGATCCCTCCCCCGCAGCCTCCACCGCCCGGCCCTCGATGCGCGTCGCCCGCGAGCGGTTCCTGTCGGGGCGTCCGCTGCCCCACGGCGTGCCGGAGGAGGTCGTCGCGGCGTGGCGGCGAGCCCGGTTCTTCGGCGTGCCGCACGACTTGGAGGAGCCGGTGGCGTGTCCTCCGCTCTCCGGGGACTCGGCGCTGCTCGGCGCCGCCCGGCCGGTCCTCGACCGGATCGTCCCCGCCCTGGGCGCGGGCGGGTCGCTGCTCGTCCTGACCGACGAGCGGCTGCGCGTGCTGTGGACGGCCGGGAGCGTACCCGGGTTCGGCGCGTGCAGCGGCCTGTCGGAGCAGGAGGTCGGCCACAACAGCGCGGCTCTCGCCCTGCGCACCCGGAACCGGGCCGAGGTCCACGGACCCGAGCACTTCCTCGACCGGTGGCAGGACGTCTCCGCCGTGAGCGTCCCGGTGCTCGGGCCGGAGAGCGGGCAGGTACTCGGAACGGTGACCGTCGCCTCGCGGCTGTGCGCCACGCTTCCGCCCCACCCGCAGGCGGCACTCGCCGAGGCCACCAGGGCCGCGGTCGAGACGGAGCTGCGGGCACGAGCAGGCCGGGACGAGCGGGTCCTGCTGGACGCGTATCTGCGGGCAGCCGGGCCGGATGGGACGGGGCGTGAGACGGACGGGGCCGACCGGGGCACGAGTGGGGCGGACGGGGCTGTGCGCGGGGCCGAGGGGGCCACGCCTGAGGCCGAGAGGGCGACGCCCGGGGCCGAGGGGGCCACGCCTGAGGCCGAGAGGGCCACGCGTGCCGCCGAGAGGGCGACGCCTGAGGCCGAGAGGGCCAGGCCCGGGGCCGAGAGGGCCAGGCCCGGGGCCGAGAGGGCCACGACTGAGGCCGAGAGGGCCGCGCGCGGAGCGGGACGGGCGGTGGCCGCCGTGGACGGCCGCAACCGGCTGGTCAGTGACGGAGCCCAGCGGCTCCTGACGCCCAAGGTGCTGGAGGCGCTGGAGCGCGTGGCGGTGAACGCGCGCCGTGGGGACGGTGTGGGTGAGGCGGGGTTGCCCGAGGACGCCGGGTGCACGGCGCAGGTCACCCCCGTGCGTCTGGACGACGGCACGGTCATCGGTGTCGTCGCCGTCCTGGAACCGCTGGGAGATCCCATGCCGTCGGCATCGGCCCCGCCGCGCCCGCCGGTCGGACTCACCGGCTCCTCGGTCCCGTGGCGGCACGCCGTCGGACGCGCGGTCGAGCTGGTGCGGTCGCCGGAGCCGCTGCTGCTGACCGGTGAGCGCGGCACCGGCAAGTCAGCGCTGGGCCGGGAGCTGCTCGGCGCGGAGACGGTCCAGGTCGTCGACGCCGCGCAGGACGCCGGACTCGACCGGACCCTGCCTGCGTGGCCGGCCGGTCGGCCGCTTCTGCTCCGGCACGCCGAGCGTCTGGCGCAGCCCGGCGTGGCCGCGCTCAACTCCTTGCTCGACACGCACCCGGACACCCGGCTGCTGATCACGTACACGCCCGGCACTCCGGTCGGCCCGTGCCTGCAACGCCTGCTGGACAAGCTGTCCGCACGTTCGGTGACCCTGCCCCCGCTACGGGAACGCACCGAGGACATCCGGGAGCTGCTCCCGGCCCTGGCCCCTCGGCCGGCCCTCGGGCAGCCGCCGCTGACCTGGACACTGGACGCCCTGCGCGCCCTCGAGCTCTACGCCTGGCCGGGCAACGTCACCGAGCTGGCCCATGTCGTCCGGGCCTTGGCGGAGCGCCGGCGGGTTTCGGGGCCGGTCCGCCGGCCGGAACTGCCGGACGCCGTGCGAGAAGGGCCGGCCGCACGCCCGCTCAGCCCGATGGAACACGCCGAGCGCGCCACCATCCTGGAGGCACTGCGCCGCCACGGCGGCAACAAGGCACGCGCGGCGGCGCAGTGCCTCCAGGATGGTGGCGCGCTCAGCCCGATGGAACACGCCGAGCGCGCCACCATCCTGCAGCCCCTGCGCCGCCACGGCGGCAACACGGCACGCGCGGCGGCGCAGACCCTCCCGGGCGGCGGCGCGCCAGGGGCGGCCCAGCGG
>NZ_JAIGQA010000345.1:0-2232 GCF_019733245.1 Streptomyces sp. WAC04114 | reverse complement strand
CCCCACCCCCGCACACGCGAGCATCGAAGCATGCCGCCGGCACACGAACCGCCCCACCACCACGCCGACGTGGACGACGCCGTCCGCCCCCGCGCAGACACGTGCCGCCCGGCACCGGATCCCGCACGATGGACCCCGTGACGGACAACCGGGCGCCGGAGCCCCTCACCGAATACGCCCAGCGCCTCGCCCACCGGGTGCGCGCCTTCGACCGACGCCGCCCCCTCGTGTGGGACCTGCCCTTCACCGGCTTCTGGGTGACGGCCGCCCTGATCGACTACACCGGCGGTGGCTGGCGCAACAACGCCCACCAACTCGACGTCCCCGGCTGGCTGCTCCTCCCCCTGAGCCTCGGCCTCTCGGTCCCGCTCCTCTGGCGCCGCACCCACCCCGGAACGGCCCTGGCCGCCATGGCGCCCTTCGCCCTCCTCAACGCCTGGACAGGCGCCGCCCTGCAGGCCGCCCTGCTCCAACTGGTCCTCGTCTACCACCTCGCCCTGCGCCGCCCCCTGCGCGACCTGTGGTGGGCGACATCCCTGGTGATCGGCCCGGTCCTCCTGTCGGCCTTCCGCCAAGGAGAGGGCACGTGGGACCAGCAGATCGGCTCACACCTGATGTCCGTCACCGTGGCCGCCCTCATCGGCGTCACGGTCCGTACCCGCCGCACCTACACCGAGGCCCTGGAGGACCGCGCCCGCCGCCTGGAGACCGAACGCGACCAGCAGGCCCAGCTCGCGACGGCAGCCGAACGCGCTCGCATCGCCCGCGAGATGCACGACATCATCGGACACAACCTCTCCGTCATCACCGGCCTCGCCGACGGCGGCCGTTACGCCGCCGCCAAGTCCCCCGAACGCGCGGCCCAGGCCCTCGACGCCATCGCCACCACCAGCCGCCAGGCCCTGACCGAACTCCGCCGCCTCCTCGACGTCCTGCGCGAGGAAGAGAAGCAACAAGCCGACCTCACCCCCCAGCCCGGTCTCACCGACCTCCACCAGCTCCTCGACGGCGTACGCTCCGCCGGCCTCCCCGTCAGCACCACCACCCACGGCAGCCCGAGCCTCCCCCCGGGCCGCCAACTCACCGTCTACCGCGTCATCCAGGAAGCCCTCACCAACACCCTCAAGCACGGCGGCCCCGACGCCACCGCCCGCATAGAGCTCTCCTACGAGGAGAAGGCCGCGGTCACCGTCACGATCACGGACACCGGCCACGGCAGCGCCACCGAAGGAACCTCCCGGAGTGGCCGCGGGCTGCCCGGAATGCGCGAGCGAACCGCCCTGTACGGCGGCACACTTGAGGCCGGCCCTTGCCCCCACCCGGAGCAGGGCTGGCGCGTCCGCCTACGTCTCCCGGAGGAATCCCCGCAGTGACCACGGTCCTGATAGCCGACGACCAGCCCCTCCAGCGCTTCGGCTCCCGCATGCTGCTGGAGAGCCAGGACGACATGACGGTCGTCGGCGAGGCGGCGAATGGCAGCGAAGCGGTCCGCATGACCGCCGAGCTCCATCCCGATGTCGTCCTCATGGACATCCGCATGCCCGGCCTCGACGGCATCGAGGCGACCCGCCGCATCACCGCCGCCGGCGACCGCACCCGCATCCTGATCGTCACCACCTTCGACCTGGACGAGTACGCCTACGCCGGCCTCCGCGCGGGCGCCTCCGGCTTCCTCGTCAAGGACGCCCAGCCCGAGGAACTCCTGGCCGGCATCCGCGCGGTCGCCACGGGCGACGCGGTCGTCGCCCCCAGCCTGACCCGCCGCCTCCTGGACGCTTACGTCCACCATCTCCCGACCGACCCCACGGCACAGGAAGGGACACCGGAGGACGCCCGCCTCTCGTCCCTCACCGACCGGGAACGCGAGATCCTCACGGTCATCGGCCAGGGCTGGACCAACACGGAGATCGCCACACGCCTCCACCTGGCCGAGTCGACGGTGAAGACCCACGTGGGCCGCATCCTGGCGAAGACCGGTTCCCGGGACCGCGTTCAGGCGGTCATCCTGGCGTACGACACAAAACTGGTGCAGCCGTCCTGAATGAATTCGACCCTGAACGCAGAAAACCCCCGCATCCGAAGATGCGGGGGTTTTCCCAAAAATTGTTCGGCGGCGTCCTACTCTCCCACAGGGTCCCCCCTGCAGTACCATCGGCGCTGTAAGGCTTAGCTTCCGGGTTCGGAATGTAACCGGGCGTTTCCCCTACGCTATAACCACCGAAACACTATGAA
>NZ_JAIGQA010000344.1:0-2401 GCF_019733245.1 Streptomyces sp. WAC04114 | reverse complement strand
GCGCCACCACCAGACCGGCACCCCACAACAACGGCCAGAACAACTCCCACACCGACACATCGAAACCAAACGGCGTCTTCAACAGAACACGGTCATCACCCCCCAGACCGAACCGCTCCTGCATCCACACCAACCGGTTCACCACACCCGCATGCGAAACGACCACACCCTTCGGCCGCCCCGTCGAACCCGACGTGAAAATCACATACGCCGGATGCCCCGGCAACAGCCCATCCAGAGGCACCGTGTCAGCCGACAGGCCGGCCAGCTCAGTCACCGTCTCCGGCGCGTCCACCAACACGGCCGTGCCGTCGGGCAGGGAGGCGGCGGAGGCCCGCGACGCCAGCACCACCACCGGCGCCGCGTCCTCGATCATCGAGCCAAGCCGGCCCGGCGGATACTCCGGATCCAGCGGCACATACGCGCCACCAGCCTTCAACACCGCCAGCACCGCCACCACCAGATCGGCGCCACGCTCCAGGCACACACCCACCAACGACTCCGGACCCACACCCCGCGACATCAACAGCCGGGCCAGCCGGTTCGCCCGCGCGTCCAGCTCGCGATACGACACCTCGACACCCTCGGCCACCACCGCCACCGCATCCGGCGTCCGCGCCACCTGCCCCGCAAACAACTCCGGCAGCGTCGCAGGAGCCACCTCGACGGCCGTGTCGTTCCACCCCGACACCACCCGAAGACGCTCCTCCGCATCGAGGATGTCGATCGTGTTCAGCGGTATGTCGGTGCCGGAGTCGAGCGCGGAGACGAGTGCCGCGGTGAGGCGGTCGGTCGTGGTGCACAGGAATGTGGCGACGGCGTGCGAGTCGACCTGGGCCACGGCGTCGACGGCGAGGCCGAGCGTCTCTCCGTCGTCGTCGACCACCACGGAGAGCGGGTAGTTGGTGCGCTCGCGGAAATAGAGCAGTTCGGCGCCGTCGAGGACGGCGGTGTTCTCACGGTTGAGACCGGAGTTGGGCCGGTAGTTGAGGATCGAGGTGAACAGGGGTGTCGTGCCCGGCACGCCGCTGACCTGCTGTGCTGTCGACAGCGGCGTCCGCTCGTGGGAGATCAGCGCGGCCAGCTGGCCGCGCAGGGCGGAGACCGCCTCCAGCACTCCCAGTTCGTTCGTCCGCACCCGTACTGGCAGCGTGTTGATGAAGGGGCCGAGGACTCGGTCGGCACCTGCACCGGCGTTCATCCGCCCGAACAGCACCGTGCCGAACACCACGTCGTCCCGCCCGGACACCGCGGCCAGCACCCGCGACCACACCACGTGCAGCACGGTCGCCGGGCTCGTCCCGAGCCGGCGGGACACCTCGCGCACCCGTCGGGTCAGCTCCGGGGAGAACGCCAGCTGCGCCTCCGCCGCGTCCATGCCGTCGCCGCGGACGTCCACCAGTCCGTACGGCGCGGTCGGCTCGGTCACGTCACTGAGCAGCTCGGCGAAGTACCGCTCGCTGTCGCCGCGTTCGGCCTCGGCACGTGCCTGGGCCACGAAGTCGCGGAACGGCAGCGGCTCGGGCAGCTCCTGCTCCCGCCCGGCCAGGAAGGCCTCCACTTCGGCGAGGAGCAGTTCCAAGGCCGTGTGGTCCTCGATGACGTGGTGCAGCCGCAACAGGGCCAGCCAGCGGTCGGTGCCCGGCTCCTGAGCCACGTGCAAGCGCGCCAGGGGGGCACCGACGAGGTCGATCGAGAGGCCGGCGACGGCCAGCAGGTCGGCCACGGGGTCGCCGGAGTCGGGGGCGAGGGTGACTTCCCGGACGGGCAGTTCGGCCCGGCGGCGCACCACCTGGACCGGCTCGCGGAGTCCTTCCCACACCAGGCCGGTCCGCAGAATGTCGTGCCGGTCCACCACCCGCTGAAGCGCCGCAGTGAAGGCCTCCAGGCGCTCTCGCGAGTCGAACCGGAGCACCGTCGGCGTCACGTAGGCGTCGTCACCGCCCTCGGCCATCAGGTGATGGAAGAGCATGCCCTCTTGGAGGGGCGCCAGCGGATAGACGTCGGCCACGTTCGCCGCACCGCCCTCGACGGCGGCGACGATCCGCTCCACCTCGTCGGCCGTCAGGTCGACCAGCGGCAGCATCTCCGGGGTGATCTCGGTGGCGTCCGCCGGGATCAGGTTGGCCGGAGCCGCGGCGAACTCGGTCTGCGAGGCCGCCAGACCGGCGGGGGTCGGAGTCCGGAAGAATGCCCCGACGGACACCTGGACGCCGCGCCGCCGCAGTTCATCCACCGTCTTGATGGCGAGCAGTGAGTTTCCGCCGAGGCGGTAGAAGTCGTCGTCGACGCCGACCTGGGCGAGACCGAGAACATCGGCGAACGCGGCGCAGACGATCTCCTCACGCGCGTTGGCCGGAGCACGCCCCGACCCCGCAAGCGCGGCATAGTCCGGCGCCGG
>NZ_JAIGQA010000343.1:0-2475 GCF_019733245.1 Streptomyces sp. WAC04114 | reverse complement strand
GGTTTCAGGATGGACCTGGGTGAGTGGGGGCGCATTGCGGGGCTGTGGGCTTCATGGTGCTCGGCGTTGGTGCTGTGGGCGGGTGGGTCCGCAGCCCGGCGTAGCGGGGTGCCGCTGCGCCCACCCGTGCCGCCCTTGGCGGCACGCATGCCCGCAGCCAGGTGGCCGACAAGGTGTCGGTATCGGGGGGTTTGGGGCGGGCGTAGCGTAGGGGGATGACGACGTACGGATCTTTTCCCGGTACTCGACCGCGGCGGTTGCGGACCAACCCCGTGATGCGTCGGATGGTCGCCGAGACCCGGTTGCACCCTGCCGATCTCATTCTCCCGGCCTTCGTGCGGGAGGGCGTCAGCGAGCCCGTGCCGATCACCGCGATGCCGGGGGTCGTGCAGCACACCCGGGACAGTCTGAAGAAGGCCGCCGCCGAGGCGGTCGCGGCGGGGATCTCCGGGATCATGCTGTTCGGCGTGCCGGAGGAGTCGAAGAAGGACGCGCTCGGGACGCCGGGAACCGACCCGGACGGGATCCTTCAGGTCGCCCTGCGGGACGTGCGGGCCGAGGTCGGCGACGATCTGCTCGTCATGTCCGACCTGTGCCTCGACGAGACCACCGACCACGGGCACTGCGGCGTCCTCGACGAGCAGGGCCGGGTCGACAACGACGCGACCCTGGAGCGGTACGCCGAGATGGCCCAGGTGCAGGCCGACGCCGGCGCCCATGTCGTCGGGCCCAGCGGCATGATGGACGGGCAGGTCGGGGTCATCCGCGACGCGCTCGACCAGATCGGGCGGGAGGACGTCGCCATCCTCGCCTACACCGTGAAGTACGCCTCGGCCTTCTACGGGCCGTTCCGGGAGGCCGTCGGCTCGTCCCTGCGAGGGGACCGGAAGACCTACCAGCAGGACCCCGCGAATGTGCGCGAGTCGCTGCGCGAGCTCGCCCTCGACCTGGAGGAGGGCGCCGACATGGTGATGGTCAAGCCGGCCGGGCCCTACCTGGACATCCTCGCCCGGGTCGCGGACGCCGTGGACGTGCCCGTCGCCGCCTACCAGATCTCCGGCGAGTACTCGATGATCGAGGCCGCCGCCGAGAAGGGCTGGATCGACAGGGACCGGGCGATCATGGAGGCCCTGACCGGTATCCGCCGGGCCGGTGCGCGGAGCATCCTCACCTACTGGGCCACCGAAGTGGCCCAGAAGCTCAAGGATCAGTAGGTCAATGATCAGTAGGTCGAGGATCAGTAGGTCAGCGCGTCGTCCATGTCGCGCAGCCAGTACGTGACCGTGAGCGTGCTGTCGTAGTACACGCCCTTGGCCGGCAGGGCCGGGAGCGCGGAGGGGCCGCCGTCGCTGTTCGGCGTGCGGCCCTGGAAGCCGACCGTGAGCTTGTGGCCGGTCGTGCCCCACTCGCCGCTGCCGTCGGCCGCCGACAGCGAGACGCCCGCGTAGCCGGACTCGCCGGGGGCCAGTGTCGTCACCGCCTGCGGCTTGGAGTCCTTGATCGGCCGAGGGACCCACTGCATCTCGTCGAAGCGCAGCACCGGGTAGTAGGTCAGGTCGCACATCTTCGAGCCGGTGTTCTTCACCGTGAGCAGCATGTGGTTGAGAGGGCGGCGGACCGGCTGGGCGGTGACGGTGGTGTTGGAGCCGTTGCAGGAGACGCGGGGCGCCGTGGCGCCCTCCGCGGGCTTGTCGCCCTTCGCGGTCTTGTCCCCCTTCGCGGACTTGTCGCCCTTGGTGGGCTGCGCACCCGACGTGCCGGACGTGCCGGTCGCCCCGGTCGTGCCCTGGGTGCCGGTCGCGCCGCTGGTCCCCTTCCCGCCGACCCCGTCCTCGGCCGGGTGCGGGGCGGTGACGGTCGCCGAGGCCGGGTCGGGGTGCGCCGCGCCTTCGTCCTTCGTGCCCGTGCCGTCCTGACAGGCCGTCAGGGCGAGGGCGGCCAGGAGGGCGACGGGGAGGGCGTGGTACTTGCGCATGTCTTGCGTTTCCTTTCGGACAAAGGCAGCGGGGAAGCGGGACCGGGCGGGTCGCGCTGCCGGTGGGCCGGGAGCGGCGTGCTTGGATGACCAGAGCTTGTGCGGGGGTCCGTCCCGGCCGCCAGACCAGGCGGGGGATCAGGGACGTTGGAACGCCCGCACGTGCTGTGACCAGGGAGAACAGTCATTCCCTGGAACGGGGGAACGGGACACGGGGCATGGAGGAGCGGTGTCGGAAGGCACGACCGCGGCGGCATTCGCCGCCCTGCTGGGGGAGTTGAAGGAGCGCTCGGGGCTGAGCTACGGGGTGCTCGCCAAGCGGCTCCACATGAGTACGTCGACGCTGCACCGGTACTGCAACGGGGATGCCGTGCCGACCGATTACGCGCCGGTGGAGCGGCTCGCCCGGCTGTGCAAGGCGTCGCCGGAGGAACTCGTCGAGCTGCACCGGCGGTGGGTGCTGGCGGATGCGGGGCGGGTGCGCAAGGGGAGTGGTGGGA
>NZ_JAIGQA010000342.1:0-2487 GCF_019733245.1 Streptomyces sp. WAC04114 | reverse complement strand
GGTGGGGTGAAGGTGCGCCAGGGGGCGGAGTCGGTGACGAGGACGGCGACGAGGCAGCCGTTCATGGGCGCGATGTCGGTGTGGAGTTGCCGTCCGAGGATGCCGTCGCGGTAGCGGAGCTGGGTCAGCCCACGTGCGTGACCGGAGCCGGTGAGCGCGCGGTCGATGACCGCTATGTCGCCTTGGAAGCTGCCGCATCGCAGGGACGGAAGGCCGTGGGAGGCTGGCTCTGTGGTTGCGCCGCCCGTGTGCGTGGAGTGTGCATCCCGGTCGGAACCTCCTCGGCTCAATCGCCGTGAGCCCTGAGCGCACTTGGTGCCAGCCCTCAGCTTCCGTTGTGACCCCGATCGGCCTACCGGTCGATCCGGGAAAGTCCGCCGAGATCGAGCCGTCGGCGGGTGCGGGTAACTGCCACGTAGGCGAGGCGAGCTTCGGCGTCATCGATCGTGATGGGCGCGCGGTGAGCTGGGTGGTCTGGTGGTGCGCTCGTGTTCTGGTGTGGAGCGAAGTCGTCGGCGACCTTTACGCTGCCCCACTCGCGGCCTTTGGCCTTGTGCACAGTGGAGACGCTCACCTTTGCATGCTCTTCGGGCGCGAGTCGCGCTACGGCTGACAGAATGGCATCAGTTCCGTGGGTGTCGACGAGCTCGACGAACGGCTGCAGGTCGCGTCCGGCCGGATCGTGCGCGGCGTAGTCCTGCAGTTCTCCCCAGGTAGGGAACAGCACGAGTTCGGGGTGATTCGTGCGGTGGCCTTCTTTCAGGTCACGGGCGGCTTCGGTCAGAGCGTGCAGGCTGCCCCCACCACCGACCAGCCCGACGCGGTGCCCGCCGGCCAGCAGGGTCATGACCTGTGTCATGGCGCCGACGTTGGTGCGGCACAGTACTGCGTCGGGGTCTGTGACGAAGCCGAGTTCGGTGGGCACGGTCTCGGCTCCGGTCAGGCGGATGGGCGCGTCAGCCAGGTGCAGCCAGCGGTTGGCTTCCTCCGCGAGTTGAGGGCCGAAGCGGAACGACTTGGACAGGGTGAGCTGGGTGCCATCGAAGCCGGTCATGACGTCTTTGGCGCCGCGCCAGTGGTAGATGGCTTGTGCGGAGTCGCCGACCATGACCAGTTGGGCGTGGCTGCGCTGGTTGAGGAAGATCTGTTCGACGACGGGGTTGGTGTCCTGGGCTTCGTCCAGGAGCAGGAAGTCAGTGTCGATTCTGGGCTGGGTAAGGGCCCACATTTTCAGGTAGTGGTCGTGGTCGAAGCGGACGGCGCCATCGTCGGGGTTTTGCAGATCGTCCCAGGCTTTGCGGGCGAAGGGCAGGAGGTGGGCTGCGAGTTCGCGGTGGAGGTCTGTGGCTTCCAGTCCGCGTAGTTTCGGCACGTGGTGGCGGGTGATCTTGTCGTCTGCGGTGTGGCAGTAGCGGGTGACGATGCGCAAGAGGGCGTTGGACAGGGCACGTTGAGAGAGTTCGCGGTCGCCGATGCGGATGGCTTTGGTGACACCGAGGGCTTGTCCGGTCTGCCAGGCCGGGCGGCGGGGTGCGTTCAGGCGGTGGGTGTAGCGGTGGCCGACGGCTGCGTAAGCGAGGGCGTGGGCGGTCTTGCACTGGACGGTGGTCGGGAAGCGGCCGCGTGCGTCCTGGGCGATGGCGCGGTTGTAGGCGAGATAGCGGCCGCGGCGTGGGGTGGTTCGGGCGAGCAGGGCGAGGGTGGTGGTTTTGCCGGTGCCGGCGCCGGCTTGAAGGGCAAGGTGGTTGCCGGCGTGGAAGGCGTCGGCTGCGGCCGTCTGTTCGTCGGTCGGGTTCATGGTGTGGGTCCTTCAAAGGGACGGGTGAGGGCGTGCCCGACGGCGGACAGCAGGTGCGCGGGGGTGGTGTGGGCGAGCAGGTGGCGTACAGCGTGGTCGAGGCGTTCGGTCTCCCGGTCGGCGTGAGCGGTCAGGGCTCGCTGGAGGGCCTCGCGTACGTAGCGCTCGGGGGTGAGGCCTGCGTGGCGGGCATCGCGTGCGAGGGCGGTGTGGACGCCGGGCGGGAAGGCGAGGTTGAGCAGGACCTGTCCGTGCGTGTCCGGGTAGTGGGTGGTGATCACGTCGATGGGCAGCCGGGAGGTGAGGCGCCGGCGCAGACGGTGAGCAGCGCGTTCGGGAGTTCTGGCGCCCACCAGGCCCATCAGGCGAGTGGCGTTGTGGTTGGCGGCGAGCGGCCAGGCTTGGGCGGCGTGGCGGAGTTCGGCCGTGCTCAGGGGCCGGGTGAGTGCGATTTCCAGGGCGTGGTGGGGCATGGTCAGCGGCCTTTGGCCTGGCAGGCTGGAAAGTGGGGCAGGCGGGTGCGGATGTGGGCGGTGTGCAGGAGGGGGTCGAAAGGCTGCCATTCGGCCGGGGCGAGGTTGGCGGCACCGGGGGCGGCGGCGTGTTGGGGGCAGCGCTGCGCACGCCAGCGCAGTTGTTCGCTGTAGGGCAGGTGTCCCAGGTCGTAGACTGCCATCAGTCCATCGGGC
>NZ_JAIGQA010000341.1:0-2488 GCF_019733245.1 Streptomyces sp. WAC04114 | reverse complement strand
GGCGGGGGCCGCGTGCAGGGGGACGTGGAAGTGGGAGCGCCAAGGTGAGGCGTCGGGCAGTGCGTGTCCGGCGAGGGCCTCGTCGAGGTCGTCGGTGGCGCGCAGGCCGGTTGCGGTGGCGGTGCGGGTCTGGTGCAGGAAGCGGGGTTCGGCGAAGGCGGCGAGGGCCTCGCGTACCTCGGGGAGATGGGGGTGTTCGGCGTGCAGGGCGGCGGAGAGCTGGGATTTGACGACGGGGACGCCGGCCGCGGTGAGGGCGTCCAGGGCTGTGTACGGATCTTCGAAGGAGGTGGCGAGGTGGCAGGTGTCGACGCAGATGCCGATGCGGTCGTGGCCGATCGCGGTGAGCGGGGCGATGGCCTCGTGGGTCGTCTCGACGACGCATCCGGGTTCCGGTTCCAGGCCGACGCGGATGGAGCGACCGGTCAGCTCCTCGAGGGCGTCGAGGCGTTCGGCGAGGCTGCGCAACGCGGTGCGGGCGCTCCGCGCGCGCTCGTCGTCGTACGCGGTGCGCCAGGCGAGCGGCAGGGTGGAGATGGTCCCGTCCGTGACGTCGTCGGGGAGGAGTCCGGCGAGGACGCGGGCCAGGGCGGTGGTGTGGTCGAGGCGTTCCGGGTCGGCCCAGTCCGGCTTGTAGACGCGGTACTTGACCTCCTCGGCGCCGAAGCCCTCATAGGGGAAGCCGTTGAGGGTGACGACCTCGAGGCCGCGCCGGTCGAGTTCGGTGCGCAGGCGGCGCAGCGCGGCGGGGTCGGTGACGAGGGCGTGGGCGGCGTCCTTGGCGAGCCACAGTCCGATGCCGAGCCGGTCGCGGCCGAGGCGGCGGCGGACCGGTTCGCAGTGGTCGCGGAGCTGGGCGAGGACACCGTCGAGCGTCTCGGCGGGGTGGACGTTGGTGCAGTAGGCGAGGTGGACGGTGGAGCCGTCGGGGTGGCGGAAGCGCATGGTTCACGCCTCCGCGGCGGGGACGGGGGCCGGCATGCCCCTGTCGGGGTCCGGTTCTTGCGGATCCTTCGGGGCGCCGCGGAGGACGGAGTTGCCCTCGTGGGTGGCCTCCGTGCCGGTGACGTCGAGGTTCAGGCGGCCGCTGAGCCCGTAGAAGGCGACGGGGTTGCGCCACAGCACCTGATCGACGTCGTCCTCGTCGAAGCCCTCGGCCAGCATCAGGTCGCCGACCTTGCGGGTCTTGAGGGGGTCGCTCTTTCCCCAGTCGGCGGCGGAGTTCACCAGGACCTGCCCGGTGCCGTACACCCGCAGCAGCGCGACCATGCGTTCCTCGTCCATCTTGGTGTCGGGATAGACGGAGAAGCCCAGCCAGCAGCCGCTGTCCCTGGCCTCCTTGACGGTGGTCTCGTTCAGGTGGTCCACCAGGACCCGGTCCGGGGCGAGTGCGGACTCCCGGACGGCGTCGAGGGTGCGGCGCAGTCCTGCGAGCTTGTCGCGGTGCGGGGTGTGCACGAGGGCGGGCAGGCCGTGGTCGGCGGCGAGCTGGAGCTGCGCGGCGAGAGCGGCGTCCTCGGCAGGGGTCATCGAGTCGTAGCCGATCTCCCCGACCGCCACGACGTTGTCCTTGACGAGATACCGGGGCAGCTCGTCGAGGACGGGCAGGCAGCGGGGGTCGTTCGCCTCCTTCGGGTTGAGGGCGATCGTGCAGTGGTGGGCGATGCCGTACTGGGCGGCGCGGAAGGGCTCCCAGCCGAGGAGGGCGTCGAAGTAGTCACGGAAGGAGGCGGGCGAGGTGCGCGGCTGGCCGAGCCAGAAGGACGGCTCGACGACGGCGCGGACACCGGCGGCGTACATGGCCTCGTAGTCGTCGGTGGTCCGGGACGTCATGTGGATATGGGGGTCGAAGATGCGCATCAGGACTCCTTGCCGTGGGGGTGGTCCGTGACAGGGGCCGGGGTGACGGACTCGGTGAGGTCCAGGACGCGGTGCAGGTCCTCGGGGACGGTGCGGCCGGCGGCGGTGCGTTCGGCGGCGTAGTCGCCCAGCATCCGGGCGAGTTCGCCGTCACCGGCGGCGCGCCGGGGCAGACCCGCCACGTGGTCGACGGGGACGCCGGTGAAGAGGCACTTCAGCACGGCGTGACGCCAGGCGTGGGCGCTCAGGTGCCGGGCGGCGTAGGGGCCGACGGCGGCGCTGAGGAGCCGGGTGTCGTTGGTGCGCAGGGCATCCTCGACCAGCGGAAGCGCGCCCGGTCCGGAGACGAGGTGGGGCAGCGCGTGCAGCACGGCCCGGCGCTCGTCGGCGGTGCCCTGGAAGTACACCCGGGTCAGGGCGTCGGTGCCGGCGCGGGCCGCTTCCAGGATGAGGACCCGTGCGGCGTCGGCGTGGGTGGCACCGCAGCGCCGGCCGGCTTCGGCGAGACGCAGCTCCCATACGGAGATGGGCCCGTGGATGCCGGGGTGGGCGGCGGCCTCGTCCAGGGCGTGGTCGAGCCAGGTGCGGGCGGCCGGGTCGAGGTGGGTGGTGAGGTGGTGGCGGAGGC
>NZ_JAIGQA010000340.1:0-2491 GCF_019733245.1 Streptomyces sp. WAC04114 | reverse complement strand
GGGCACGGGGCGCGGTCATGACTCGACCCTAGGCAGCGCCCCTCCCCCACCCCATGTGGTCAGGCCCCATAGTTCAATCGGAGGCAGTGGGGTCGAACCATGTGGGGTCGTCCGACAGGGCCTGCTTGATCCGCCGCAGGCCGAACTCGTTGAGCTCGGGCAGCGCGTCGACGTCGAACCAGGCCACGTCCAGCGACTCGTCGTCGTTGACCTTCGCCTCACCGCCGACGGCCCGGCAGCGGAAGGTGATGTCCATGTACTGGCAGGTGTCGCCGTTCTCGTATGTGACGGGCTGCAGGGCCTGAACGAGGACGACCCGTTCGGCGACGCACCGCACGGCCGTCTCCTCGTAGACCTCCCGCACCGCGCAGGCCGCGGGCTGCTCCCCCGGATCGGGGATGCCGCCGAGCACGGACCACGCGCGGGTGTCGGCGCGGCGGTTGAGCAGCACTCTGCCCGCGTCGTCGAAGACGAGGGCGGTGACCCCGGGGAGCCAGAGCAGCTGATGACCGGCCGAGGCACGGAGCGTGCGGATGAAGTCGGGAGTAGCCATGCCGTCGACCCTAATGGGCCGCTTCCGGCGCCCTGGCGCGATTCAGGCTGTGTGCGAACGACGTACGGCTACACGTCACTGGCCCGTCGCCGACGGCGTATGGCTACACACGTCACCGGCGCGGCGCCGACGGCGTACGGCTACACGTCACCGGCCCGTCGTTCGCGCAGCCCGGCGCCGACGGCCCAGCCGAGTCCGCCGGCCGCGACCAGCACGAGGGCGATCTCCGGCAGGATGCCGAGCCGGGTGGCGGGGGTCTGCGAGGACCGCAGCGGCACCTTCTGCACCAGGGAGTCGGCCACGAACATGCCGGTCTTCTGGGTGATCCTGCCGTCCGGCATGATGATGGCGCTGACTCCGCTGGTCACCGGCACCGTCACGGTCCGGCTGTGCTCGACCGCGCGCACCCGGGACATGGCGAGCTGCTGGTAGGTCATCTCGCTGCGGTCGAAGGTGGCGTTGTTGCTGGGCACGGAGATCAGCTGGGCGCCGTCGGTGACCTCGGAGCGCACGGTCCAGTCGAAGGCGGCCTCGTAGCAGGTGACGAGTCCGACCTTGGCGCCGTCCATGGTGAACACGCCAGGCTCGGTGCCCCGGCTGAAGTCCTGGCGGACCATCGCCGTCCAGTTCTCGTTGATCGTGCCGATGAGCGAGCGCAGCGGCAGGTACTCGCCGAAGGGCTGGATCTGGCGCTTGTCGTAGGTGTCGACGGGGCCCTTCGCCGGGTCCCACAGGATCTGCTCGTTGTACAGCTTGCCGTCCCGTTCGACGACGCCGCCGACCGAGATGGGCGCGCCGATGGACTTGGCGGCCGTGTCGATGACGGTGCGGGCATCGGGGTTGGCGAAGGGGTCGATGTCGGAGGAGTTCTCCGGCCACAGCACGAAGTCGGGCCGTGCGACCTTGCCGGCCTTGACCTCGGCGGCGAGCCGCTCGGTCTCGCGCGCGTGGTAGTCGAGCACGGCCCGCCGCTGGGCGTTGAAGTCGAGGCCGGCGCGGGGCACGTTGCCCTGGATCACCGCGACGGTGGCCCGGCCGTCCTCGGCCGTGTCGCTGACCAGCGGCCGGGCCGCGACCGCGCCCACGACCGGGACGAACAGGCTCAGCAGGCCCATGGCCGCCGCGCCCCGCCGGACCTCACCGGTCCGCCGCCACCGCACGGCGAGCCTGATGACCTCGTACAGCCCGAAGCCGCACAGGACGACGGCGAAGCCGAGCACCGGGGTGCCGCCCACCGCGGCGAGCGGCAGGAACACTCCGTCAGCCTGGCCGAACGCGACCTTTCCCCAGGGGAAGCCGTTGAAGGGCGCACGCGCGCGTGCCGCCTCGCCGGCGATCCACACCGCTGCCGCCCACACCGGCCAGCCGGGCAGCTTCGACACGGCCGCGACCCCGGCGCCGACCGCGGCGACGAAGAGAGCCTCGATCGCCACCAGGGCGAGCCAGGGTCCCGGCCCCACCTCCACCCCGGTCCACACCAGCAGCGGCAACAGGAAGCCGAGGCCGAAGAGGTAGCCGAGTCCGAGGGCCGCCTTCCAGCCGCGGCCGCGCAGCACCCAGCCGAGGACGGCGAAGGCGGGCAGGGCCAGCCACCACAGCGTGCGGGGCGGGAAGGAGACATAGAGGAGCAGGCCGGAGAGTGCGGCCGCGGCGGCAGGGACGAGACGTGCCGATCGCCGGGCCCACGTCCGTGCCCCGGGCGCGATGCGCGGCTCCAGCTGGTCCGATTCGCCGACGGAGGTTGCGGTGACGGTCACTCCCGGAGTCTAAGGCGCGTGACCTTGGGGCCGACAGCGCGGTACGCGTGACGGACGTCCTGTTCATTTCGTCACGACACATCCTCAAACCGCCCACAAGCCGTTACGGTGTGCCAAGCCTCAGTCGAACGGCCCGTGGCGGCCGATGCGGCCGGGGTCTTCACAGGTCGGGGGCTTTGGG
>NZ_JAIGQA010000033.1:0-54819 GCF_019733245.1 Streptomyces sp. WAC04114 | reverse complement strand
GGGCGACGCGCGCGGCCGTCTCACGCGCCGAGGCACGCTCCAGGATCGGCCGGGCCTCGTCGAAGCCGTACTTCTGCATGCCCGCCAGGTCGGCGTGGCCGGGCCGGGGCCGGGTCAGCGGGGCGTTACGGGCGAGTCCGTCGAGGATCTCCGGGTCGACCGGGTCGGCGGCCATGACCTGTTCCCACTTCGGCCACTCCGTGTTGCCCACCATGATCGCGACCGGGGAGCCGAGGGTCAGGCCGTGCCGGACCCCACCCAGGAAGGTGACCTCGTCCCGTTCGAACTTCATCCGGGCACCGCGCCCATAGCCCAGGCGCCGCCTCGCGAGATGGTCCGCCACCATGTCCGTGGTGATCGGCACACCGGCGGGAAGACCCTCCAGCGTCGCCACGAGTGCGGGACCGTGGGACTCCCCCGCGGTCAGCCAGCGCAACCTGCTCAACGGTGCTCCTCAGTGCTCGCGCTCTGGTACTGCCCTGCGTACGCGCCTCGTCGCGTACGGCGACGGCGTCCCCGGGTGCGCGGCCCGGTCCGCCATCTCCGATCCTCCCACGCCGGAGCCGCTTGCCCGGCGGCCGGTCCATCAAGCGGACGCGTTCGCGGACGGGCCGTCGCCCTGACGCTGCCGCGGCGCGTACGCCCCGAGGAAGTCGGCACCGCTCGGCTGCTGCGCGGGCTCGGCCTGCCGCTGCGGGGCGTACGCCCCCAGGTGGTCGGCCCCGCTGCCCTGCTGCCCGTCCGGCTGCGCCTGCTGCGGCGCGTACTGACCGAGGTGGTCCGCACCGCGGCCCTGCCCGTACTGGGCGGCGGCGTGGACCGGCTGCCCGGTGCGCACGGCACGCCGATAGGCGATCTTGCGCTTGATCTTGACGCCCCAGGACGCCACGACGGCGAGCACGATCAGGGCGAGCACCGTGATCTGCACCCAGTCGGGCAGGAATCCCAGCAGGGACTCGAATATCTGGGACTTGACGGACGCCTGAGGCAGGCCTGCGGACATGACGGACGTTCCCCTCCCCTGTTCCGCCCCCTGCGGAACCGAGAGCGGATCTTAGCGGGCCGCGAGAGCCCGCTCGCCCGCTTTTCGCATGGCGTCCAGGGGTGCCGGTGCCAGGCCCGTCATCTGCTCGACCTGGAGCACGGCTTGGTGCACCAGCAGGTCGAGACCGCTTACGACGGCACCGCCGTACGCCGACCAGCGGGCGGCGAGGTCGGTCGGCCAGGGGGCGTAGAGGACGTCGAAGAGCGCCGCAGGGCGCTCCGGCACGGACCGGGCGAGGGCGTCGGTGACACCGGCCGGCGTCGTGCTGATCACCAGAGGAGCGCGCAGGGCCTGCTCGGCGTCGGCCCAGTCGGCGATCCGGACGGCGACGTCGAGCCGCTCGGCCCACTGCCGCATCTCGGTGGCCCGGGCCTCGCTGCGCACGTACACGGCGATCTCGCCCGGGCAGATCCGGGACAGCGCGGCCAGCGCGGAGGAGGCGGTGGCACCCGCGCCGAGGACGGCGGCGGCGTCGACCTTGTCGATGCCGTGCTCACGCAGCGCGGCCACCATGCCGGGGATGTCGGTGTTGTCGCCGATCCGGCGGCCGTCCTCGGTGCGGACGACGGTGTTGACCGCGTCGACCGAGGCGGCGGTCTCGCTGACCTCGTCGAGCAGCGGGATCACGGCCCGCTTCAACGGCATGGTCAGCGAGAGCCCGGCCCACTCCGGGCCGAGCGTCTCGAAGAACGCGGGCAGCCCGGCCTCGTCGACCTCGAACCTGTCGTACGTCCAGCCGGTCAGGGCCAACTCCCGGTAGGCGGTGCGGTGCAGGACCGGGGAGAGCGAGTGGGCGATCGGGGAGCCGAGTACGGCGGCCCGGCGTGGTGCGGCCATCAGGGTGTCCTCAGTTGTTCCGCGAGGCGTTGAACTGGTCGACCAGCTTCTGGTGTTCGGCGTTCGTCTTCGTGAACTTGCTGGTCTTGCCGTCGAGCGAGATGAAGTAGTACCAGCCGTCGTCCGTCGGCTTGAGAGCGCCCTTGATCGCGTCCTCGCCCGGGTTGTCGATCGGACCGGGCGGCAGGCCCTTGTGGAAGTACGTGTTGTACGGGTTGTCGTAGTTGCGCAGTTCGCTCAGGCTCAGGTCGATCTTGCTCTGGTTCTTGATGTAGTTGTAGGTGGAGTCGAACTCCAGCATGCCGTTGGTCTGCGGGTTGCCGGGCTTCATCCGGTTGTAGACGACCTCGGCCATCTTGCGGAAGTCGCTGTGGCTGGTGCCCTCGGCCTGGACCAGGCTGGCGATGGTGACCAGTTGCCACGGGTCCTCGAGCCCGAGGCTCGCGGCCTTCTTCTCGACGCCGAGCTTCTCGTACGTCACGGTGGCCCGCTTGACCATCTGCTTCAGTACGTCCTCGGGCTTCTGCCCCTCGCTGACGCCGTAGCTGGAGGGGTAGAGGAAGCCTTCCAGCGGGTCCTTGACGTCGGCGTGGTTCTGCGCCCAGGAGGGCAGCCCGAGCTGCTTGTAGTCCTTCTTGGCCACGGCGGCAGTGGTGCCTTCCTTGACCTTGAGGCGCTTGTCGATGAGCCGGTAGATGTCGGCGTTGCGCCGGCCCTCGGCGATGATCAGGTTGTCGCGGCTCTTCGGACTGAGCATCAGTTCGACCGCACTCGCGGCCGACATTTGCTTCTGCAGCGTGTAGACGCCGTCCTGGATGCCCTTGCCGTTCGGGTTGTCCTCCTGGGCGGCGACGAACGCGTCGACGCTTTTGACGACCCCCGCGCTCTTCAGCACCTGGCCGATCTTGTAGCCGAGCGCACCCTCGGGGATCTCGACGGAGACCTGCTGCCCGTTGCCGTCGCCCGCGAAGTCCGGGGCGTCGCCGAAACGATCCTGGTAGAACTGGTAGCCGAAGTAGCTGACGCCTGCCAGGCCGCCGCCGAGGAGCACGACGACCAGCAGGCAGGCCATGCCGCTGCGGCGCTTCTTCGGTTTGCCGCCGCCGCGCCCGCGCTTGTCCTCGCGCCCGCGGCGCTCCCCCGGCTCGTCGTCGTCATCGTCGTCGCCCGCGAAGAAGGCGTGTTCGCCCTGATCGGGGCCGGGATCCCAGTCGGTCACCGGCTCCTGGTCGGGCTCCTGTGCGGGCGCGACCCCGCGCCGGCCGGGCGGCTCGGGGGGCGGATACGCTTCGGGCGTGCCGTAGTAGTCCTGCTGTCCCCCGCCGTACGCACCGGCCTGCTGCCCGTAGGGATCCGCCGGGTCACCGGGGTAGGAGACCTGCTGATGGGGGTCGTTGACCCAGCCGCCGGTGTCGTACTGCTGCTGGTGCTGGTACCCCTGGGCCTGCTGGTGACCGGGATCCTGCCGACCGGGGTACTGCTGGTGACCATGGGCCTGTGCCGCGTAGTGCTGGTCGTACGGGTACTGCTGCTGCGCCTGACCGTATCCGGCCTGGTCACCTGTGCCCCAGTCGCCGTACTGCGGCTCCTGCGGCTGCTGCGGATAGTGCTGCGGCTGGCCGCCGTAGGGGGGCTGCTGACCCTGATGGGCCTGCTGCCCGTCCCATCCGCCGTCCCCGTACAACGGGTCCTCCGGATGCCACGGTTCGGAGCCTTGGCCCCGGCCATACTCAGTCATCGATCCCCTAGAGCCGCGAGGCGGCGGTCGCGCGGCTTCCGGCCCGGCTCCCGCCCCGCCTCTTGCTGTGCGGTGGCTGTTCGAATGCCGCCGCATCGCGCGGAACGTTACCGTACCGCGATCAGATGACCACTTCGACGCCTTCGCCGGGTGCTTTACCTGACACCCGTTCGGATTCGAGGGCTTGTTGCAGGATGACCACGGCTGCCGCCTGGTCGATGACGGACCGGCCCTTCTTGGACTTCACGCCCGAGGCGCGCAGTCCCTGGCTGGCCGTCACCGTCGTCATGCGTTCGTCGACGAGTCTCACCGGAACCGGTGAGATCATGCGGGCCAGTTCCTGGGTGAAGCCCCGGACCTTGACCGCGGCCGGGCCCTCGCCCCCCTTGAGGGAGCGCGGGAGACCGACCACGACCTCCAGCGGCTCGTACTCCTCGACGAGTTGCTTCAACCGTCTCTGAGCTGCGGGAATGTCACGCCCCGGGACCGTTTCCACCGGGGTGGCGAGGATCCCGTCGGGGTCGCACGAGGCGACCCCGATGCGGGCGTCCCCGACGTCGATCGCGAGTCGACGTCCTCTGCGCATACTGTCCGACCCGTCTCTTACTTGGCCGTCTCGGTGACCAGACGCTCCACGGCGTCCACGGCGTCACCGATGGCGGCCGGGTTCTGGCCGCCGCCCTGGGCGACGTCCGGCTTGCCGCCACCGCCGCCGCCGAGGGTCTTGGCGGCCGTACGGACCAGTTCGCCGGCCTTCAGGCCGCGCTCGCGGGCGGCCTCGTTGGTGGCGATGACCGTGAGCGGCTTGCCGTTCGCCACCGTGAACAGGGCGACGACGGCGGCCCGCCCGCCCTGGATGCGTCCGCGCACGTCGAGGACCAGCTTGCGCAGGTCGTCGGCGGACGTACCGTCGGGGACCTGACCGGTCACGACAGCAACGCCACGGATGTCCTTGGCCGACTCGGCGAGACCGGCGGCGGCCTGGAGGACCTTCTCGGCGCGGAACTTCTCGATCTCCTTCTCGGCATCCTTCAGCTTGCCGAGCATGGCGGAGACCTTCTCCGGGAGCTCCTCCGGGCGGCCCTTGATCAGCTCCTGGAGCTGGGCGACGACCGTGTGCTCCCGGGCGAGGAAGTTGTAGGCGTCCACGCCGACGAGGGCCTCGATCCGGCGGACACCGGAACCGATGGACGATTCGCCGAGCAGCTTGACCAGGCCGAGCTGGGCGGTGTTGTGCACGTGGGTGCCGCCGCACAGCTCCTTGGAGAAGTCGCCGATGGTGACCACGCGGACGCGCTCGCCGTACTTCTCGCCGAACTCGGCGATGGCGCCCTGCTTCTTGGCCTCGTCGATGCCCATGACGTCCGCGCGGACGTCGAGATCGCGGGCGAGCACCTCGTTGATCTTCTGCTCGACGTCGGTCATCACGGCCGTCGGGACGGCGGACGGGGAGCCGAAGTCGAAGCGGAAGCGGCCGGGCTGGTTCTCGGAACCGGCCTGGGCGGCCGTCGGGCCGAGGGCGTCGCGCAGGGCCTGGTGGGTCAGGTGCGTGGCCGAGTGGGCGCGGGCGATGGCCTTGCGGCGACGGGAGTCGATCGAGGCGTGGGCCTTGGCGCCGACGGTCACCTCGCCGACCTGGACGACGCCCTTGTGGACGTAGACCCCGGGGACCGGCTTCTGGCAGTCGCGGACCTCGATGACGGCACCGGTGTCCACCTTGATGCGGCCGGTGTCGCCGATCTGGCCGCCGCCCTCGGCGTAGAAGGGGGTGCGGTCGAGGACGATCTCGACCTCGTCACCCTCGGTGGCGGCCGGGGAGGAGGCGCCGTCGACGAGGATGCCGACGATCGTGGACTCGGACTCGGTGTCGGTGTAGCCGATGAAGTCGGTGGCACCGGCCTGGTCGGCGATCTCACGGTAGGCACCGGCTCCGGCGTGCCCGGTCTTCTTGGCCTGGGCGTCGGCCTTGGCGCGCTCCCGCTGCTCCTTCATCAGGCGGCGGAAGCCGTCCTCGTCCACGGAGAGGCCCTGCTCGGCGGCCATCTCCAGGGTGAGGTCGATCGGGAAGCCCCAGGTGTCGTGGAGCAGGAAGGCCTTGTCGCCGGGCAGCACGGTGCCGCCGGCGGCCTTGGTGTCGGTGACGGCCGTGTCGAGGATGTTGGTGCCGGCCTTCAGCGTCTTGAGGAAGGCGTTCTCCTCGGCGAGGGCGACCTTCTCGATGCGCTCGCGGTCGGTGATGAGCTCGGGGTACTGCTGGCCCATCATCTCGATCACGGTATCGACCAGGTCCTTCACGACCGGACCGGTGGCACCGAGCAGGCGCATGTTGCGGATGGCGCGGCGCATGATGCGGCGCAGCACATAGCCGCGGCCCTCGTTGCCGGGGGTGACACCGTCACCGATCAGCATCACCGAGGTGCGCATGTGGTCGGTGACCACGCGCAGGGAGACGTCCGAGTCGTGGGCGTCGCCGTAGCGGACGCCGGTCAGCTCGGTGGCCTTGTTGATGACGGCCATCGAGGTGTCGATCTCGTACATGTTCTGCACGCCCTGCAGAATCATGGCGAGGCGCTCGAGGCCGAGGCCGGTGTCGATGTTCTTGCTGGGCAGTTCGCCGAGGATCTCGAAGTTGTCCTTGCCGATGCCCTCGCCCCGCACGTACTGCATGAAGACGAGGTTCCAGATCTCCACGTACCGCTCGTCGTTGACGGCGGGGCCACCCTCGACGCCGAACTCGGGGCCGCGGTCGTAGTTGATCTCGGAACACGGGCCGCAGGGGCCGGGGACGCCCATGGACCAGAAGTTGTCCTTCATGCCGAGGCGCTGGATGCGCTCCTTCGGCACGCCGACGACCTCGTGCCAGATGCGCTCGGCCTCGTCGTCGTCCTTGTAGACGGTGATCCACAGGCGCTCGGGGTCGAGGCCGTAACCGCCCTTGTCCTGGGCGCTGGTGAGCAGCTCCCAGGCGTACTTGATGGCGCCTTCCTTGAAGTAGTCGCCGAAGGAGAAGTTGCCGCACATCTGGAAGAAGGTGCCGTGCCGGGTGGTCTTGCCGACCTCTTCGATGTCGGGCGTGCGCACGCACTTCTGCACGCTGGTGGCGCGCGTGAAGGGCGGCTTGACCTCACCCAGGAAGTAGGGCTTGAAGGGCACCATGCCGGCCGGGACGAGGAGCAGAGTCGGGTCGTCCGCGATGAGCGACGCCGAAGGGACGACGGTGTGACCGCGCTCCTCGAAGAAGCTCAACCAGCGGCGGCGAATCTCAGCCGACTCCATCAGTGGTCCTCATTCCGGTTGTACGGGTACGTCTGGTACGTCGAACCCTCGACGTACTTCGGGTTGTTGCGGTTCTCGATGGCGATGTGACGCCGGGGTGCGGGGAGCTCGGGATTCTCGTTGATCCCGAGGGCGTCGCCCAGTTCGGCCTCCCGCACGGCCATGTTGTCCCGGACGTCGAGCGCGAAGCCCACGGCACGGTCCTTGATGCGGTGACCGGCCTCGATCGCCTTGTTCCCGGCGGTTCTGGCGAGGCTCTCGGGGGTCAGCTGCTTCAGCTTGCGATTGACCTTGGTGGTGGCCCACACACCGGCGGCGACGCCCGTGGTGAACCAGAAGGTGCGGCGGAACATCGCTGGCTCTCAGTCCCTCTTCCCTCGGGCGCTGCGCCGGGTGACCGTGCGGCCCACGATCACGGTACGCCTGGACGCCTTGGCGGGCACGTCCTCCTTGCGGCCGCCCAGGGCCCGGCGCACGCCGTAGCCGAAGGCCGCGACCTTGACCAGGGGGCCGCCGAAGGTGGAGGCGACGGTCGTCGACAGCGCCGAGGCGTTCGACGTGACCTCCTGGACGTCGGAGGCGATCGAGTCGACCCGGTCGATCTGGGTCTGCGCGGAGCGCACCGCCGCGGAGGCATCGGCCAGCAGTGGGACGGCCTGGTCGGTCACGTCCGCCACGAGCTTGGTGGTCGCCTTGAGCGTCTGGGCCACCCTCGCCAGCGCAACGGCGAGGAAGGAGACCAGGATCGCCCAGAAGACGGCCACCAGGATCCCGGCAACCTCTCCACCGGACACTTGTGTGCACCCGCTCCCTGAAACGTGCTGAACATCAAAAAGTCGTGCGCCGAGCCTATCGCGCCGGAGGTTGCGCTCCGTACCGGTTTCCCGCGCGGGAGCAGGGGAACCGCGAAGCCCGCCGCCTCGCCCACCCGGAGGGGTGGGGAGACGACGGGCTGAGGTACCGCGTGCCTGCCGAGGATCAGCGGGCGTAGTACTCGACGACGAGCTGCTCGTCGCAGATCACCGGGATCTCCTTGCGGTTCGGCTCGCGGTCCAGGCGGAACGCCAGGCCCTTGAGGTTCACCTGGAGGTAGCGCGGGGTCTCACCGTCGGGGGCGAAGCCACCCTCACGAGCGATCGTGAAGAGGGTCTTCTCCTTGGAGCGCTCGCGGACCTGCACCACGTCGTCCGGACGGACACGGAAGGAGGGCTTGTCGACCTTCTTGCCGTTGACCGCGATGTGGCCGTGCACGACCATCTGGCGGGCCTGGTAGATCGTGCGGGCGATGCCCGAACGCAGAACCAGGGCGTCGAGACGGCGCTCCAGCTCGATGATCAGGGCCTCACCGGTCTTGCCCTGGACCTTGGAGGCACGCTCGTAGGCGCGGACGAGCTGGCGCTCGGACACGTCGTACTGCGCGCGCAGACGCTGCTTCTCGAGCAGACGGACCTTGTAGTCCGAGTTCTGCTTGCGGCCGCGGCCGTGCTCACCCGGCGGGTAGGGGCGGGCCTCGAAGTACTTGACGGCCTTCGGGGTCAGCGCGATGCCGAGGGCACGCGACTTCTTGACCTTGGGGCGGGACTGGTTCGCCACTGTTTTTCGCTTTCCTTGTATCGGCTTGTCAGGGTTGAGGGAGGTCGCATCCGCAGCCGGGGAAACCCTCCTCGGTCCTGGTGGACCCCGGTGGGCAGCCGCTCCCCTGGTCTGGGCACATACGTGCAGCACGCGAGTGGCCCACCGACCGGTTCCGTCGTGTGACGGTGGTGGTGGGCTGCCCGCGACACCGTTCGACGGTGCGCGACGCTCCTGGAGCCGATCCCCGGGGATCGGGCTCCGGCCGACTGCCCCGTTCTGACTGCACGGGACGCGGCACTCCGCACGAGTTTACAGGGTGCTCAGGACCGCTTTCGACCGAGGTTCTTCCGGGTCCACTCCACCGCGTCCGCGTAGCGCACCTCCGCGCCGTGCCTTGTCGGCTCGTAGTACTCGCGGCCCTTCAGTTCGTCGGGGGCGTACTGCTGGGCCGCGATGCCCTCGGGGAGGTCGTGCGGGTAGACGTAGCCCTGGCCGTGGCCGAGCTTGGTCGCGCCCTTGTAGTGGCTGTCGCGCAGATGGGCGGGGACGGGGCCGGCCAGGCCCTTGCGGACGTCCTCCAGGGCGGCGCCGATCGCGGTGGTCGCGGCGTTGGACTTGGGAGCCAGGGCGAGGGCGATCGTGGCGTGGCTGAGGGTGAGGGCGGCTTCCGGGAAGCCGATCATGGCCACGGCCTGGGCGGCGGCGACCGCCGTCTGCAGGGCGGTCGGGTCGGCCAGGCCGATGTCCTCGCTGGCGGAGATCATCAGGCGGCGGGCGATGAAGCGGGGGTCCTCGCCGGCCTCGATCATCCGGGCCAGGTAGTGCAGCGCCGCGTCGACGTCGGAGCCGCGGATGGACTTGATCAGGGCGCTGGCCACGTCGTAGTGCTGGTCGCCGTCGCGGTCGTACTTCACGGCGGCCCGGTCGACCGTCTCCTCCAGGGTGGTCAGACCGATCTCCGCCTCGCCCTTGTCGAGGGCGGCTCCGGCGGCCGCCTCCAGGGCGGTCAGGGCGCGGCGGGCGTCACCGCCGGCGATCCGCAGGAGGTGGTTCTCGGTCTCCTCGGGGAGGGTGACGGCCTCCTTGAGGCCGCGCTCGTCGGTGAGGGCGCGGCGGACGAGGCTCCTGATGTCCTCGTCCGTGAGCGGTTCGAGGGTGAGCAGCAGGGAGCGGGACAGCAGGGGGGAGATCACCGAGAAGTACGGGTTCTCCGTCGTCGCCGCGATGAGCGTCACCCAGCGGTTCTCGACGGCCGGGAGCAGGGAGTCCTGCTGGGCCTTGCTGAAGCGGTGGATCTCGTCGAGGAAGAGGACGGTCTCCTTGCCGTAGCCGCCGGCGGCGCGGCGGGCGCCGTCGATGACCGCGCGGACCTCCTTGACGCCCGCGGTGATCGCGGACAGCTCCACGAAGCGGGCGTCGGTCGCCTTGGAGACGACGTAGGCCAGGGTGGTCTTGCCGGTGCCGGGAGGGCCCCAGAGGAGCACCGAGGAGGGACCGGCCGGGCCGGACGCCTCCCCGACCAGTCTGCGCAGCGGTGAGCCCGGCTTCAGCAGATGCTGCTGCCCCACGACCTCGTCGAGGGTGCGCGGGCGCATCCGCACGGCCAGGGGGCTGCTGGACGGCTCCTTCTCCTGGCGTTCTTCGGCTGCGGCGGTGAACAGGTCGGGCTCCACGTCAGAAACCCTAAATCACGGCACTGACAATTCGGCCGGGCCCCACAACCGGGGGCTCAGCTGAGCCAGAAGTCCCACCAGCGGGTCAGGATCAGCATGCCGATGATGCCGATGTGCAGCACGGGCATGACCCAGGTGAACTCGCCGAAGAAGCTCTTGAGCCAGGTCGGGGCGGGCAGGAAGCCCTTGCGGATGTTGAACGACGTCACGTACCAGAACATCAGGATCGTGGCGACCCAGGCGAGGCTGCACCACAGGCAGAGCGCGTTGATCCGGTACAGGGACTGGAACATCAGCCAGGCGCAGAAGACCACGCCGAAGAGGCAGCCGGCGTTGAAGGTGAGCCAGTACCAGCGCGGGAAGCGGGCGCGGGCGAGCAGGGCCATGCCGACGCCGATGACGATGCCGTAGCAGACGAGCCCGAGCATGGGGTTCGGGAAGCCGAAGACGGCGGCCTGCTTGCTCTCCATGACGCTGCCGCAGGAGACGACCGGGTTGAAGCTGCAGCCGGGCGTGAACGTCTTGCCCTCGACCTTGGCCTCGAGGATCTTGAACTTGTCGATCGTGATGACCCACGCGGCGAGCAGTCCGGCCGCGCCGGTGATCACCAGCAGCAGGGCGAGGGCCCGGCTGCCGCCCTCCGCGCGCGACGCGATCTCGGTGCGCTCCGGCTCGGATTCCATGGAGACGTCCCTGACTGTCGTCTTGCTCATCACGCCGATTCCGTCACTTGAGACCTGAACATCTTCGGGCAGGGCCATTGTGCCGCACTGGTGCCTCCCTCCACCGTTCAGTGGACATAAGGACGGCCGCCCGGTCGCCCCTGAGGGGTGCGTTCCGGCCGACGCTCGTCGCACGACAGCAGAGGGGTACGAACCGGCCGTGGACGTGCAGGGGCTACGCAAAGGTGTCCCTGCTCGGGTCGGACCCGGCGACCGGCACGCGCGCGTGGCGCTCCCGTCTCGGAATCGTCCGGCAGGACGAATCGGCGCTCGCCGCGTTGACGTTCCGGGAGACCGTGCGGCTCTTCGCGCGAGATCTGGCTGGTTCTGTTCATCAACGGCCTCGGCCTCCACAGCCGCGTGGGTTGTGGAGGCCGAGGCCGTTCTCGTCCGGGCTGCTGATCAGCCCAAGCGCGCTTCCAGCTCCGCCACGATCTCGTTCACGCCCACCGCCGTCTGCTCGCCGGACTCCATGTCCTTGAGCTGGACGACGCCCTCGGCGAGGTCGCGTTCACCAGCGACGACCGTGTAGCGGGCGCCGCTGCGGTTGGCGTTCTTCATCGCGCCCTTGAGGCCCTTGCCGCCGTAGGAGAAGTCGGCCGCGATGCCGTTCTTGCGCAGCTCGGTGACCTTGGCGAACAGGACGCGGCGGGCCTCCTCGCCGAGCGGGACGGCGAACACGCTGGTGGTGGCGGGCAGTTCCAGCTCGACGCCCTCCGCCTGCAGGGCGAGGACCGTGCGGTCGACGCCGAGGGCCCAGCCGACGGACGGCAGCGCGGGGCCGCCGATCATCTCGGAGAGGCCGTCGTAGCGGCCGCCGCCGCCCACCGCGGACTGCGAGCCGAGACCGTCGTGGACGAACTCGAAGGTGGTGCGGGTGTAGTAGTCCAGGCCGCGGACCAGCTTCGGGTCGTCCTCGAAGGAGACGCCCGCCGCCGTGATCAGCTCGCGGACCTCCTCGTGGTACGCCTTGCACGCGTCGCACAGGTAGTCACGCAGCAGCGGCGCGTCCCCCAGCTGCTTCTGGACCGACTCGCGCTTGTCGTCCAGGACGCGCAGCGGGTTGATCTCCGCGCGGCGCAGGGTGTCCTCGTCCAGGTCCAGGCCGCGCAGGAACTCCTGCAGCGCCGACCGGTAGACGGGGCGGCACTCCTGGTCGCCGAGGCTGTTGAGGAGGATCCGGAAGTTGCTCAGGCCCAGCGAGCGGTACGCCAGGTCGGCCAGGATGATCAGCTCGGCGTCCAGCGCCGGGTCCTCGGCACCGATCGCCTCGGCGCCCACCTGGGAGAAGTGGCGGTAACGGCCCTTCTGGGGACGCTCGTAGCGGTAGTACGAGCCGGAGTACCAGAGCTTGACCGGGAGGTTGCCGGCCTTGTGCAGGTTGGCCTCCAGCGCCGCGCGCAGGACGGAGGCCGTGCCTTCGGGGCGCAGGGCGAGCCGGTCGCCGCCCTTGGTCTCGAAGGCGTACATCTCCTTGGTCACGATGTCGGTGGACTCACCGACCCCGCGCGCGAAGAGTTCGACGTTCTCAAAGCCCGGCGTCTCGATGTAGCCGTAGCCGGAATTGCGCAGCGGGGCGGCGATCGCCTCGCGGACGGCGAGGTATGTGGCGCTGTCCGGCGGGATCAGGTCGTACGTGCCCTTGGGGGCCTTGAAGGTGCTCACGGAAGGTCTCGTCACATTCCTCGTCGGGGAGCCCGGGCGGGTCCCTGGCCGGCGGCCACCTGCCGCAGATACGGGTTGGTGGAGCGCTCCTGGCCGATGGTCGTCTGGGGGCCGTGGCCGGACAGCACCACGGTCGAGTCGTCGAGCGGCAGGCACACGCGGGCCAGCGAGTCGAGCATCTCGGCCATGTCACCGCCGGGCAGGTCGGTGCGTCCGATGGAGCCGGCGAACAGCAGGTCGCCCGAGAAGAGGAGGGGCGGGATGTCTGCCGCCTCGGGCATGCCGAAGGTCACCGACCCCTTGGTATGGCCGGGCGCGTGCGCGACGGACAGCTCCAGACCCGCCAGCTCCAGCTTCGCCCCGTCGGCGAGCTCCTTGACGTCGTCGGGCTCCCCCACGGTCAGCTCGCCCATCAGCGGCATCCCGATGGACCGGCCGAGCGCCTTCTCGGGGTCGCTCATCATGTAGCGGTCGTCCGGGTGGATCCAGGCCGGCACGTCGTGCGCGCCGCACACCGGGACGACCGACGCCACGTGGTCGATGTGGCCGTGGGTGAGGACGACGGCGACGGGCTTGAGCCGATGCTTGTCGATCGCCTCCGCGACGCCGTCGGCGGCCTGATGGCCGGGGTCGATGATCACGCACTCCTCACCGGCGGCGGGGGCGACGAGGTAGCAGTTCGTCCCCCAGGCCCCGGCGGGGAACCCGGCAATGAGCACGATCGTCCTTCGTTGTGTTGATATACGGGCGGCTACGGCTGCTCACAGAGCCTACCGGCGCTGCCGATTCCTCAGCGAACCCATATACGGTACGGGGCACACGCACGCGCTCGGCACACAGGACGCACGCGTATCGGTCGACGTATCAGACCCTTGAGGAGAGAACCCGGTGGTCAGCCAGGAACAGCGGCGGCGTCAGCTCGCCCGGGAGAAGTTCTTGCGGCAGCAGCAGCGACGCACTGACGCGCGACGCAAGGCCCGTATCCGCAACTCCGTGATCGCCTCGGTTCTCGGCGTGATCGTGGTGCTGTCGGTGACGGTCTTCCTGACCAAGCCGTTCGAGGACGACGGCAAGAAGGAGAACGCGAACGCCGAGGTCACGCCGAGCGCCACGCCGAGCAAGGCCCCGGACCCGTGCGAGAAGCCGGCCCCGGGCAAGGTCGAGTCGCAGACCTGGAAGAAGGAACCTGCGATGTCGATCGACGAGTCGGCGAAGTACACGATGAAGCTGGACACGACCTGCGGCGAGATAGACGTCGCGCTGAAGGCGTCGGCGGCTCCGCACACCGTCAACTCGTTCAACTTCCTTCTCAACAAGGGCTACCTGGACCACAGCAAGTGCCACCGGCTCACGGACCAGGGCATCTACGTCCTGCAGTGCGGCGACCCGCAGGGCACCGGCATGGGCGGGCCGGGCTACACCATCCCGGACGAGAACCTCAAGGACAAGAGCCTCAAGGGCGGGACGTACCCGGCGGGCACGGTCGCGATGGCGAACCAGTACAACGCGCAGACGAAGCAGGGCCGCAACAGCGGCGGCAGCCAGTTCTTCCTCGTCTACCAGGACAGTCAGCTGCCGCCCGACTACACACCGTTCGGCACGGTGTCCGACGCGGGCATGAAGGTCCTGAAGAAAATCGCGGACGCCGGGGCGCAGGCTCCCGACCCTCAGACGGGCAATACCGCGCCCAACGCGACGGTCGTGATCAACAAGGCCACGATCACCAAATCCTGACCCCCAACTGCGAAATTTCGGTCGCGCGGGATGCGGACAGGCCCCCCGCCGGTCGCCTATGTTGGCCGTGACGAAACTGTGGACGATGCCCGGGGGAGCTTCAGGCCCCTCGCAGGCATCATGTGGAGGAGGCGCTGTGAGCAGCGACCCGTGGGGCCGCGTCGACGAGACGGGGACCGTGTACGTGCGTACGGCCGACGGCGAGCAGGTCGTCGGTTCCTGGCAGGCAGGCTCCCCCGAGGAGGCGCTGGCCTATTTCGAGCGCAAGTACGAGGGCCTGGTTGTCGAGATCGGCCTCCTCGAGAAGCGAGTGAAGACCACCGACCTGTCGGCCAAGGACGCCCAGGCCGCCATCGACCACATCCGCGCGCAGGTCGACGCGCACCACGTGGTGGGCGACCTGGACGCCCTGCGGGTCCGGCTGGACAAGCTCGTGGAGCTGGTGGAAGCGCGCCGCGAGGAGCGCAAGGCGCAGCGGGCCAAGCAGTCCGACGAGGCCCGGCACGCCAAGGAGGCACTGGTCACCGAGGCGGAGGAGCTGTCGCAGTCCGACCAGTGGCGGGCGGCCGGTGAGCGGCTGCGGGCCCTGGTGGACACCTGGAAGGGTCTGCCGCGCCTGGACCGCAAGTCCGACGACGAGCTGTGGCACCGGTTCTCGCATGCGCGCTCGGCGTTCTCCAAGCGGCGCAAGCAGCACTTCGCGCAGCTGGACGCGCAGCGCGAGGAGGCCCGCAAGACCAAGGAGCGGCTGGTCTCCGAGGCCGAGGCACTGTCGAACTCGACGGACTGGGGCGTGACGGCGGCGCGCTACCGCGAGCTGATGTCCGAGTGGAAGGCCGCGGGCCGCGCTCAGCGCGAGCACGAGGACGACCTGTGGAACCGCTTCCGCGGCGCCCAGGACGTCTTCTTCGCGGCCCGCAGCTCGGTCTTCGCCGAGCGGGACGCCGAGCAGTCGGAGAACCTCAAGCTCAAGGAGGAGCTGGCCGAGGAGGCCGAGAAGCTCCTGCCGATCACGGACCTGAAGGCGGCCCGCGCCGCGTTCCGGAACGTGAACGAGCGCTGGGAGGCCATCGGGCATGTGCCGCGCGACGCCCGGCCGAAGGTCGAGGGCCGGATGCACGCGGTCGAGCGGGCCATCCAGGAGGCAGAGGAGGCCGAGTGGCGCCGGACGAACCCGGAGGCACGCGCGCGTGCCGAGGGTCTGACCGGCCAGCTCCAGGCAGCGGTGGACAAGCTGCGGGGCCAGGTCGAGCAGGCCCGCGCGCAGGGCAACAACGCCAAGGCCGACAAGCTCCAGCGTGAGCTCGACGGCCGCCAGGCGCTGCTGGACCAGGCGCTGAAGGGCCTGCAGGAGTTCGGAGGCTGAGCAGTCCGTCGAAAGGGGCTCCCGTACGAGGTGTACGGGAGCCCCTTTCGTGTGGTCGTGCGCGACGACCGGGTTACGACCTGCTGCGCGCCGACGTCACCCGGTACACGTCGTAGACGCCCTCCACGCCCCGGACCGCCTTCAGCACATGGCCGAGGTGCTTCGGGTCGCCCATCTCGAAGGTGAAGCGGGAGGTGGCGACGCGGTCGCGGGAGGTCTGGACGGCCGCGGAGAGGATGTTGACGTGCTGGTCGGACAGCACACGGGTGACGTCCGAGAGGAGCCGGGAGCGGTCCAGGGCCTCGACCTGGATGGCGACCAGGAAGACCGAGGACTGGGTGGGCGCCCACTCGACGTCGAGGATGCGCTCGGGCTCGCGGGACAGCGAGTCGACGTTCACACAGTCGCTGCGGTGCACCGATACGCCGCTACCGCGGGTGACGAAGCCGATGATGGGGTCGCCCGGGACGGGGGTGCAGCAGCGGGCCAGCTTGACCCACACGTCCTCGACGCCCTTGACGACGACGCCCGGGTCGGCGCTGGAGCGGCGCTTGCGGCTGCGGGCCGGCGGGACCGACTCGTCGATCTCCTCGGTGGCGGCCTCCTCGCCGCCGAGGGCCTGGACCAGCTTCTGCACGATGTTCTGTGCGGAGACATGGCCCTCGCCGATCGCCGCGTACAGCGCGGAGATGTCGGCGTAGCGCATCTCGTGCGCGAGGGTCACCAGGGAGTCGCCGGTCAGGATGCGCTGGATCGGCAGGTTCTGCTTGCGCATCGCGCGGACGATGGCGTCCTTGCCCTGCTCGATCGCCTCGTCGCGGCGTTCCTTGGAGAACCAGGCCCGGATCTTGTTGCGGGCGCGCGGTGACTTGACGAAGCCGAGCCAGTCGCGGGAGGGGCCGGCGCCGGCCGCCTTGGAGGTGAAGACCTCCACCAGGTCGCCGTTGTCGAGGGTGGACTCCAGCGGGACCAGCCGGCCGTTGACGCGGGCGCCTATCGTGCGGTGCCCGACCTCGGTGTGCACGGCGTACGCGAAGTCGACCGGGGTCGCCCCGGCCGGGAGCGCTATGACGTCGCCCTTGGGGGTGAAGACGAAGACCTCGTTGCGGGACAGGTCGAAGCGCAGGGACTCCAGGAACTCGCCCGGGTCCTCGGTCTCCTTCTGCCAGTCCAGGAGCTGGCGCAGCCACGCCATGTCGTTGAGATGGTCGTCCTTGCTCTTGCCGGACGACTTGGGGGCGTCGGTGCGCACCTTGGAGGCGCCGGCGACGGCCTCCTGCTTGTACTTCCAGTGCGCGGCGATGCCGTACTCGGCGCGGCGGTGCATGTCGAAGGTGCGGATCTGCAGCTCGACCGGCTTGCCGCCGGGGCCGATGACCGTCGTGTGCAGCGACTGGTACATGTTGAACTTGGGCATCGCGATGTAGTCCTTGAACCGGCCGGGGACCGGGTTCCATCGCGCGTGCACCGTGCCGAGGGCCGCGTAGCAGTCGCGGACGGTGTCCACGAGGACACGGATGCCCACCAGGTCGTAGATCTCCGCGAAGTCCCGGCCGCGGACGATCATCTTCTGGTAGACGCTGTAGTAGTGCTTCGGGCGGCCGGTGACGGTCGCTTTTATGCGGGCCGCGCGCAGGTCCTGCTGGACCTCGTCGGTGACGATGGCCAGGTACTCGTCACGCTTCGGTGCCCGCTCGGCCACCAGCCGTACGATCTCGTCGTACATCTTGGGGTAGAGGATCGCGAAGGCGAGGTCCTCCAGCTCCCACTTGATGGTGTTCATGCCCAGGCGGTGGGCGAGCGGCGCGTAGATCTCGAGGGTCTCGCGCGCCTTCTTCTCCTGCTTCTCGCGCTTGAGGTAGCGCATGGTGCGCATGTTGTGCAGGCGGTCGGCGAGCTTGATGACCAGGACGCGCGGGTCCTTGGCCATGGCGACGACCATCTTGCGCACGGTCTCGGCCTGCGCGGCCTCGCCGAACTTGACCTTGTCCAGCTTGGTGACGCCGTCGACGAGCAGCGTGACGACGTCGCCGAAGTCGCGGCGCAGGTCGTCCAGGCCGTACTCGGTGTCCTCGACCGTGTCGTGCAGCAGGCCGGCCATCAGCGTGGCCGGATCCATGCCCAGCTCGGCGAGGATGGTGGTGACGGCGAGGGGGTGCGTGATGTAGGGGTCGCCGCTCTTGCGCTTCTGGCCGCGGTGCCAGCGCTCGGCGACCTGGTAGGCGCGCTCGATCTGGCGGAGCGTGGCCGTCTCGATCTTCGGGTCGTTGCTGCGCACTATCCGCAGCAGCGGCTCCAGCACCGGGTTGTACGGGTTCGCGCGCTGCACACCGAGCCGGGCCAGACGGGCGCGGACGCGGTTGGAGGAGCCGGAGCGGGCCGGTTGTCCGGCTGCCTGACGTAGCGCGGGCGGCGGGGTGGGCTTGGGCCGCGACTGCTCGGCGGGCTTGTCGACCGGTGCCGCCTGGGCATGCTCGACCGCCCCGCGGGTGTCGTTCTTCGCGTGGGGCGTGTTCGGCGCGGGCTTCGCCGCGGCGTCCGAGGCGGACTCGGGCTTGGCGGCGGTCAGGTGCTGGGCCTCGTCTGGCAAGAGGGCTCCTCGTGCGCGATCCGGGTCCCCCGGTCAGGTTCCGGAGACCCCATGGTAGCGATCCTGAGCTCCAGGATCGCCTTCAGGCCAATGTGAGGCCGTCCACCCGGCACAACGCGGGAGGCGGGCTCCGGATTCCTCGGGGCCCGCCTCCGCGGTCTCGTGCCGGTGTCCGCCGGGACACCGTGGTCGCTAGACGGTGAGCAGCGCCTCCAGCGGGGCGCCGTTCAGCACCGGCTCCAGGCGGGCGCGGCCGCTCAGGAAGCCGAGCTCCATGAGGACGGCGAGACCCGCGACCTCGGCGCCGGCCCGGCGGATGAGCTGGACCGAGGCCTCGGCGGTGCCGCCGGTGGCGAGGACGTCGTCGACGATCAGCACGCGGTCCTCGGCGGTGAGGTCCTCGGCGTGCACCTCGATCTCCGCCGAGCCGTACTCCAGGTCGTAGGCCTGGGCGAGGGTCGCTCCGGGGAGCTTGCCCGCCTTGCGTACGGGGATGAAGCCGAGCCCCGCGCGGACGGCGACCGGGGCGCCGAGGATGAAGCCGCGGGCCTCCAGGCCGATGACCTTGGTGGCGCCGCTGCGCTCGGCGATCTCGGCGAGGGCGTCGGTCAGGGCCGTGAACGCCGCCGGGTCCGCCAGGAGCGGGGTGATGTCCTTGAACATCACGCCCGGCTCCGGGTAGTCGGCCACGTCGCGGATACGGCTGAGCAGCAGCTCCTTGATGTCGGTCATCGGCGCTTCCCCGAGGGGCGGCCGCGGCCGCGCGTGCGCGAGGCGGGCTGGTTGCGCGGCCCGACCACCGCGGGTGCGGCGTCCTCGGGCTCGTCCGCGTACGCCTCGTCGGCGCCCTGGTCCTGGGTCTCGCCCTTGGCGGCGGCCTGGGCACGCTTGGCCAGGACACGCTTCTTCAGGGCCTTCATCGCCGGCTCGCGCTCCTTGAGGTCGGCGACGAGCGGCGTGGCGATGAAGATCGAGGAGTAGGCACCCGCGGCGAGGCCGACGAACAGCGACAGCGAGATGTCGTTCAGCATGCCGGCGCCGAGGACACCGCCACCGATGAACAGCAGGCCCGCGACCGGCAGCAGCGCGACCACCGTGGTGTTGATGGAGCGGACCAGGGTGCTGTTGATCGAGCGGTTGGCGACGTCGCTGTAGGTCCAGCGGGTCTGCTTGGTGAGGTCCTTCGTCTGTTCCTTGAGGCTGTCGAACACCACGACCGTGTCGTAGAGCGAGTAACCGAGGATGGTCAGCAGACCGATCACCGTGCCCGGTGTGACCTCGAAGCCGACCAGGGCGTAGATGCCGACGGTGATGGTGATGTCGTGGATCAGCGCGACGAACGCGGCGAGCGCCATGCGCCACTCGAACGCGATCGCCAGGTAGATCACCACGAGGATCAGGAAGATGCCGAGGCCCTGCCAGGCCTTGTTGGCGATCTGCTCACCCCAGCTCGGACCGACCAGTTCGGCGTTGATCTGCTCCGCGTCGACCTTGAGGTCCTCCGAGAGCTGGTTCTTGATCTGGTTGGCCTTGTCGGTCTCGATGCCCGCGACCTGGATGCGCATGCTTCCGTCGCCGAGCTCCTGGACGATCGCGTCGTGACCGGAGGCCGTTTCCGCGTACTCCTCGGCCTGGGAGACCGAGACGCTGACGTTCTTCGGGGTGGTGAAGACGGCACCGCCCTGGAACTCGATGCCCATGTTCAGGCCGCGCACCGCCAGGCCGACGATGGCCGTGATGGTGATCAGGATCGACAGGCCGTACCAGATCTTGCGGTTCTTGATGAAGTCGTAGCCGATCTCGCCACGGTGCAGCCGGGCGCCGAGGTTGCCGAGTTTCGACATCTCACGCCTCCTTCGTCTCGACGGGGGCGGAGGGACGGCGGGTGCGGCGCAGCGGCGGTTGGGCACCCAGGCTCTTCGGGTCGAGGCCGGACCACTTGTGGCCGTTCGCGAAGAAGGGTCGACGCGCCAGCAGGGTCAGCAGCGGCTTGGTGAAGAGGAAGACCACGACGACGTCGAGCAGCGTGGTCAGGCCGAGCGTGAAGGCGAAGCCGCGCACCTTGCCCACGGTGACGATGAAGAGCACCGCGGCGGCGAGGAACGACACGAAGTCGGAGACCAGGATGGTGCGCCGGGCGCGAGGCCAGGCCCGCTCGACGGCGGGGCGCAGCGTGCGGCCCTCGCGGATCTCGTCGCGGACGCGTTCGAAGTACACGATGAACGAGTCCGCCGTGATGCCGATGGCGACGATGGCACCGCAGACGGCCGGCAGGTTCAGCGCGAAGCCGATGGCCGGGCCGAGCAGGGACATGAGCGTGTAGGTGAGGGCGGCGGAGACCAGCAGCGAGAGGATCGCGACGAACGACAGACCGCGGTAGTAGGCCAGCAGGTAGATGACGACCAGCGCGAGACCGATCGCGCCGGCGATCAGACCGGCCTGCAGCTGGTCACCGCCCAGCGCTGCGGTCACGGTCGTCATGCTGTCCACCTTGAAGGTCAGCGGAAGCGCGCCGTAGCTCAGCATGTTGGACAGTTCCTGGGCGGACTGCTGGTTGAAGTTGCCGGAGATCTCGGCGTTGCCGCCGGTCAGGGCCTGCCGGACGGACGGGTCGGAGACCACCTCGCCGTCCAGGACGATCGCGAACTGGTTCTGCGGCGGCTGGTTCTGGGCCAGCTTGCCGGTGATGGTGCCGAACTTCTTGGTGCCTGCGTCCGTGAAGTCCATCGTGACGGTCCAGCCGGCACCGGTCTGGGTGTTCAGGACGGCCTGGGCCTTGTCGACGTCCGTGCCGTCGACCTCGGCGGGGCCGAGGATGTACTTCTGCCACTGGCCCCCCGAGTTCTTGCCGCAGGCCAGGGTGGGCTGGGAGGCCTTGACGCCATCGCCCACGGTGGAGCGGGTCTTGGCGTCCGTGCAGTCGAGCTTGGCGTACTTCGCCTGCAGCGCGTTCGCGTCGGCCTCGGCGGAGCCGCCGCTCGCCGACGGGGAGGGGCTGGTCCCGGGCTTGTCCGAGGCGCTCGCGGACGGCGTGGCGTCGGCCTTCAGCCCGTCGGTGACCGCGCGGCCCTGGGTGGTGGGCGTGGCGGACGGCGAGGCGGAGTTCTTGTCGGTGGCCGTGGGCTTGTCGCTGGCAGCGCCGGACGGCTTGCCCGAGGGGCTGCCGGTGGGGCTCGGGGAGGGGCTGGCCGCGCCCTTGCCGCCGGAGACCTCGGTGGCGATGACCGGCCGGAAGTAGAGCTTGGCGGTGGTGCCGACCTGCTTGCGGGCCTGCTCGGAGTTGGTCCCCTTGGGGATGTTCACGACGATGTTGTCGCGGCCCTGCGTCTGGACCTCGGCCTCCGAGACGCCCAGACCATTGACACGGCGCTCCATGATGGAGACGGCCGTGTCCATGTTGGTCTTGTTGATCGCCGACTCGTTGCCGGCCTCGGGGACCGCGCGGAGCGTGATGCTCGTACCGCCTGCAAGGTCGATGCCGAGTCGCGGCTTCGTGTGCCCCGAGGCGAACATCCCACCGGTGAGCGCCACGATGGCGATCAGGATCAGGGCCAGCGAGCGCCCCGGCTTGCTCCGGGCGCTCGCGCTCCTGCCCTTTTTAGGTGTGGCCACCTTCTCGTACTCCCTCTCGGGCCACCTCGCTCCGGATCGGCGGACGGGCGGCCATGACATGGTGTCGGGATTCCGTGCGAGCTGGGCGTGTCCCGGGGTGCGCGGGCCGGGCCCGCGCACCCCGGGACACGACTACTTCGCCTCGGAGTCGCCGTCGGTCTTCTTCGGCTCTGCGTCCGTCTTCGCCTCGGCGGCCTCGTCGGCCGGCTCGCCGGCCGCGTCCTTCTTGCCGAGGTCGACGGCCTTGTCGTCACCGGGGGCGTCGGCGGCGGGCTCGTCGGTCGCGGTGAGGGAGGAGGCGTCGTCAGGGACGATGTCGGCGTCGGACTTCAGGTCGTGCTCGATGCCGTGAACGATGCGGTTGTACTCGTCGTCGGTGAGGACGGCGCCGATGGCGTTCTTGGCGAAGAGGAGATCGACGCCGGGGCCGGCGTCGACGAGGACGGTGTCCTCGTTCACTTCCTTGACCGTGGCGTACATGCCCCCGATGGTGCGGATACCGCTGCCGGGCTGCATCTGGTTCCGCATGTCGGCGGCCTGCTGCTGCTTCTTCTTGGCCGACCGGGTCATCAGGAACATGGCCCCGATGAGCACGATGAACGGGAGGAGGGTCAGGAGACTCACGGGTCGGTACTTCCTTCACACGACCGCGCTGTGAGCGGCCAGCTGGTTGGGGGTATGTACGCCGCCGACAAAGGCGGCATCGGCGGAGTCTAAGCGAGTCCGCGCGCATGGAACAACGCTCAGCATGGCACCGGGGTTCCCCTTGCGGCCACTGACCTCGCCGCCCCGCGGGCGTGACGGAGGTGTCACGCCCCGAACAGGTCCCCTTGTCCGTTTCCGGCGCTCTGGGAGCGTGGCGGGGTGAGGCCGAGATGTGCCCATGCGGCGGGCGTGGCGACCCGGCCGCGGGGGGTCCGGGCCAGCAGGCCCTCCCTGACGAGGAAGGGCTCGGCGACCTCCTCCACGGTCTCACGTTCCTCACCCACCGCGACAGCGAGCGTGGAAAGGCCGACCGGACCGCCGCCGAACAGCTTGAGCAGGGCTTCCAGCACGCCCCGGTCGAGGCGGTCGAGGCCCCGCGCGTCCACCTCGTACACGGCGAGGGCCGCCGCGGCGATGTCCCTGGTGATCAGGCCGTCGGCCTTGACCTGCGCGTAGTCGCGGACGCGGCGCAGCAGGCGGTTGGCGATGCGGGGCGTGCCGCGGGAGCGTCCGGCGATCTCGGCGGCGCCCTCCGGCTCGATCTCGACCTCGAGGAGGTTCGCCGAGCGGTGGATGACCCGCTCCAGTTCGGCCGGTTCGTAGAACTCCATGTGCGCGGTGAAGCCGAAGCGGTCGCGCAGCGGGGGCGGCAGCAGGCCGGCCCGGGTGGTGGCGCCGACCAGGGTGAAGGGGGGCAGCTCCAGCGGGATGGCGGTGGCGCCGGGGCCCTTGCCGACGATGACGTCGACGCGGAAGTCCTCCATCGCCATGTACAGCATCTCCTCGGCGGGCCGGGACATGCGGTGGATCTCGTCGAGGAAGAGGACCTCGCCCTCCTGGAGGGAGGAGAGGATCGCGGCGAGGTCGCCGGCGTGCTGGATGGCGGGGCCCGAGGTGATGCGGATGGGAGCACCCATCTCGGCCGCGATGATCATCGACAGGGTGGTCTTGCCGAGGCCGGGGGCGCCGGAGAGCAGCACGTGGTCGGCGGTGGCGCCACGCGCGCGTGCGGCGCGCAGTACGAGGTCGAGCTGCTCGCGGACCTTCTCCTGGCCGATGAACTCGTCCAGGTCCTTGGGGCGCAGGGCGGCCTCGACGGCCTGGTCCTCACGGTCGGCGACGGAGTCCACCAGCCGCTCGGCGGCGTCGGCGTCGGTGGTGTCGTCCCAGTTCATGGAATGTGCCTCGGAATCTCGGTACGGGTGCGGACGGCTCGGACTAGCGGGCGCGGTTCAGCGTCTGCAGGGCCGCCTTCAGCAGCCGGCCCACCTGGGGCGTGCCCTCGGCGGCCTCGGCCTGCGGGGCCACCGCGGTCACGGCCTCGTCGGCCTCCCGGGTCGCGTACCCGAGGCCGATCAGGGCCGCGTGCAGCTGGTCGCGCCAACCGCTGCTGCTGACCGGTGCGCCGACGGCGGGCGCACCGACCGGCGCACCGAGCCGGTCCTTCAGCTCCAGGAGCAGTTTCTGCGCGCCCTTCTTGCCGATGCCGGGGACGGCGGTGAGGGCCTTCTCGTCAGCGGTGGCGACGGCCCGGCGCAGGGCGTCCGGGCTGTGCACGGCGAGCATGGCCTGGGCGAGGCGGGGGCCGACGCCGCTGGCGGTCTGGAGCAGTTCGAAGACCTGCCGCTCGTCGTCGTCCGCGAAGCCGTACAGGGTGAGGGAGTCCTCGCGGACGACCAGGGAGGTGTGCAGCTTGGCCGGCTGGCCCATGCGAAGCGTGGAGAGCGTGTTCGGCGTGCACTGGACGGCCATGCCGACGCCGCCGACCTCGACGACGGCGGCGTCCGGTGCGAGTGCGGCCACTGTGCCGCTGACGAAGGCGATCATGCCGTCCGGCCTTTCGGTGCTTTGGCGGTGTGCAGGGCGACGGCCTGCTGGAGTCGGTTCTGCGCGGGGGCGCGCCAGATGTGGCAGATGGCGAGGGCCAGGGCGTCGGCCGCGTCGGCGGGCTTGGGCGGGGCGCTGAGCCGGAGCAGGCGGGTGACCATGGCGCCCACCTGTGCCTTGTCGGCGCGGCCGCTGCCGGTGACGGCGGCCTTGACCTCGCTCGGGGTGTGCAGCGCGACGGGGATGCCGCGGCGGGCGGCGCAGAGCATGGCGACGGCGCTGGCCTGGGCCGTGCCCATGACGGTACGGACGTTGTGCTGGCTGAAGACGCGCTCGACGGCGACGAACTCGGGGCGGTGCTCGTCGAGCCACTGCTCGATGCCCTGCTCGACGGCGACGAGGCGGTGGCCGAGGTCGGCGTCCGCCGGCGTGCGGACGACGCCGACGCCGATCATCGTGAGCGGCCGTCCGGCGACGCCCTCGACGACGCCGACACCACACCGGGTCAGTCCCGGGTCCACCCCCAGTACGCGCACGCGGCGCCCTCCCTCTCGCTCACCTGTTTGTGCAGGCTATCGGGTGCCACCGACAACGCGACGGGCCGACGGGGTGTGTCCCGTCGGCCCGTTGACCGGTGGAGTCCGGAATGCGGAGTCCGGAGTTACGCGTCGACCTTCTCCATGACCTCGTCGCTCACATCGAAGTTGGCGAAGACGTTCTGCACGTCGTCGCTGTCCTCCAGCGCGTCGATCAGCTTGAAGATCTTCTTGGCGCCCTCCTCGTCCAGCTCGACCTGCATGGTCGGGACGAAGTTGGCGTCGGCGGAGTCGTAGTCGATGCCGGCGTCCTGCAGGGCGGTGCGGACCGCGACCAGGTCGGTGGCCTCGCTGAGGACCTCGAAGCTCTCACCGAGGTCGTTGACCTCTTCGGCGCCCGCGTCGAGCACGGCGGCCAGCACGTCGTCCTCGGACAGCTCGCCCTTGGGGACGATCACGACGCCCTTGCGGTTGAACAGGTACGACACCGAGCCCGGGTCGGCCATGGAGCCGCCGTTGCGGGTCATGGCGACGCGGACCTCGGAGGCGGCGCGGTTGCGGTTGTCGGTGAGGCACTCGATGAGCACCGCGACACCGTTGGGACCGTAGCCCTCGTACATGATCGTCTCGTAGTCGGCGCCGCCGGCCTCGAGGCCGCCGCCGCGCTTGACCGCGGAGTCGATGTTCTTGTTCGGGACCGACTGCTTCTTCGCCTTCTGGATGGCGTCGTAGAGGGTGGGGTTGCCCTCGATGTCGACGCCGCCCATCCGGGCAGCCACCTCGATGTTCTTGATCAGCTTCGCGAAGAGCTTGCCGCGCTTGGCGTCGATCACGGCCTTCTTGTGCTTCGTCGTAGCCCATTTAGAGTGGCCGGACATCTGCCTGTCTCCTTCGCGTAAACCGTCTCAGCAACGAACGCAGGAATCCTACAAGGATCCGGCTGTCCGGTTCGCCCGCACCATGTCGACGAACAGGGCGTGGACGCGGTGGTCGCCGGTCAGTTCCGGGTGGAACGACGTGGCCAGCGCGTTGCCTTGGCGGACCGCGACGATGTGGCCGTCGTGCTCGGCGAGCACCTCGGCCCGGGCTCCGACGGACTCCACCCAGGGGGCGCGGATGAAGACGCCCTCCACCGGATCGCCGTCGATGCCCTGGATGCCGACGGCGGCTTCGAAGGACTCGTTCTGCCGGCCGAAGGCGTTGCGGCGCACGATCATGTCGATGCCGCCGAGGGTCTCCTGGCCCGAGCGGGGGTCGAGGATCTTGTCGGCGAGCATGATCATGCCGGCGCAGGTGCCGTAGACGGGCATGCCGTCCCGCACGCGCGCGCGAAGGGGTTCCATCAGGCCGAACAGGACGGCCAGCTTGGAGATGGTGGTGGACTCGCCGCCGGGGATGACGAGGCCGTCGACCTCGGCGAGCTCTTCGGGGCGCCGCACCGCCCTGGCCACGGCATCGGCCGCGGCCAGGGCGACGAGGTGCTCCCGTACGTCGCCCTGGAGGGCCAGGACGCCTATGACGGGGGTGTCGCTCATGGGTTCCTGTGCCTTACCAGCCGCGGTTGGCGTAGCGCTCGGTCTCGGGGAGGGTGTCGCAGTTGATGCCGACCATGGCCTCGCCGAGGTTGCGGGACGCGTCGGCGATGATCTTCGGGTCGTCGTAGAAGGTGGTGGCCTTCACGATGGCGGCGGCGCGCTTGGCCGGGTCGCCGGACTTGAAGATGCCGGAGCCGACGAAGACGCCCTCGGCGCCGAGCTGGCGCATCAGGGCCGCGTCGGCCGGGGTGGCCACGCCGCCGGCGGAGAACAGCACGACGGGGAGCTTGCCGAGCTCGGAGGCTTCCTTGACCAGCTCGTACGGGGCGCGCAGCTCCTTGGCGGCGGCGTACAGCTCGTTGTTGTCGTAGCCGCGCAGGCGGGCGATCTCGTTCTTGATCTGGCGCAGGTGGCGGACGGCCTCGACGACGTTGCCGGTGCCGGCCTCGCCCTTGGAGCGGATCATGGCCGCGCCCTCGGCGATGCGGCGCAGGGCCTCGCCCAGGTTGGTGGCGCCGCAGACGAAGGGGGTGGTGAAGGCGAACTTGTCGCTGTGGTTGACCTCGTCGGCCGGGGTGAGGACCTCGGACTCGTCGATGTAGTCGACGCCGAGGGACTGCAGGACCTGGGCCTCGACGAAGTGGCCGATGCGGGACTTGGCCATGACCGGGATCGAGACGGCGTCGATGATGCCCTCGATCATGTCCGGGTCGGACATGCGGGCCACGCCGCCGTCCTTGCGGATGTCGGCGGGGACCCGCTCCAGGGCCATGACGGCGACGGCGCCCGCGTCCTCGGCGATCTTGGCCTGCTCCGGTGTGACGACGTCCATGATCACGCCGCCCTTGAGCTGCTCGGCCATGCCGCGCTTCACTCGGGCGGTGCCGGTCTCGGGAGCCTGGTTTTCGGAGATGGACACGGGTGACCTCGCTGATGGGAAAAGGGGTTTCTGCAGCACTGAGGAAACGTGAGAGAACCAGGCCACAGCAAGGGCCAATGGGAACGCTGTGGATCCTTTTGCGACGGACGGCCGGAAAACGACAGGTGAAGAGGGTCTAGGCGGCCCGGTCCACCAGGGCCACCGGCGGCTCGTCGTCCATTTCGAAGGCCATCGGGAAGGGCGCGTGACCGGCCAGGCGGAACCAGCGCACCTTGCGGTGCCGGCGCAGGGCCCGGGCCGCTCGTACGGCGTCGTTGTGGAAGCGCCGGGCCATGGGCACCCTGCGGACCGCCTCGGTCAGTTCCCGGGCCGCCTCCTCTCCCCCGGGCGCCTCCCGCACCGCCTCCACCTGCGGGGCCTCGCCGAAGACGGCCCGCAGCGCCTGGCTCAGTTCGCTCTCGGCCACTTCCCGCTGCTCCTCCTCGGCCTGCCGGGCGGCGTGCGCGGCCTCGTACAACACGATCGAGGCGGCCGGGTCGAGGACCCCGGACGTCGCCAGTTCCTGCGCCACCGAGGCGCGCCGCAGCAGCTGGGCGTCCAGGGCCGCGCGGGCGGCGTCGATCCGGGCGTGCAGACGGTCGAGCCGGCCGGCGGTCCAGCTCAGGTAGAGCCCGATCGCGACCAGGGCTACGGCGATCCAGATGAGAGTGGTGGTCACGGGCGGCAAGGCTAGCGGCACGAGGGTCCCCGCCGTTCGCCCCGCCCCACCCGTGATCAGCGGTTGCGCTCCAGGGGCGGGATGGACATCAGGGTCTTGAAGTGCCCCATGGGGTGGCCCTCGCCGACGAGTTGCCGCTCCGCCTCGACCCAGGTGTGGGCGGCGAAGGGTTGGGTGCGCACCCCGGTGCACCAGGTGGGCCGGGGTGCGCGCATGCGGCACAGCGTGGCGGTGGCGCCGGAGCACTCCAGGCAGCCCTGCCCGGCGCAGCGCAGGCTGACGGACACGACCTCCTCGCGGTCGCGGAGGGCCTGCGCGGCGGTCGCGGGGGCTGCGCGGCGGTCGCGGGGGCTGCGCGGCGGTCGCGGGGGCCGCGCCCCGGCGGGTGAACTCGATCACGGTGATCTGCGCAATCGATCATCCGGCACAGGGGCGCACACGGGCCGGACCTGCCGGACCTGCCCTTTTGGCATGGTCTGAAAGGACCGGGCGCCCGCCCGTCAGTCCCGGGCGAACCCCAGCCGCCCCCACAGCCCGGTCGTCCGTTCGTCCTCGGCCACCGCTGCCGCTCCGGCCGTGACCGTCTCGTAGACGGACAGGATGTCGGCGCCGACGGTCGACCAGTCGAAACGCCGTACATGGGCGCTCCCCCGCTCGCGCAGCTCCGCCAGCCGCTCCGGGTCCGCCAGGAGCCGTACGGCCGCGTCGGCGAGGGCGTCGGCGTCCTCGTTGGGGAACAGTTCGCCGGCCGCCCCCCGGTCCAGGACCTGGGCGAAGGCGTCCAGGTCGGAGGCGAGCACGGGGGCTCCCGCCGACATGGCCTCGACGAGGATGATGCCGAAGCTCTCGCCGCCGGTGTTGGGCGCGACGTACAGGTCGACGCTGCGCAGGAAGCGGGCCTTGTCCTGATCGCTGACCATGCCGAGGAACTCGACGCGGGCGCGCAGCTCGGCCGGCAGGGACTCGACGGCCTCCTTCTCGTCGCCGCGCCCCGCCACCAGCAGCCGGGTCTGCGGACGCGCGGCGAGGATCTTCGGCAGGGCCTTCATCAGCACCGGGAGTCCCTTGCGGGGCTCGTCGATACGCCCTATGAAGCCGATCGTGTCGCCCTGCCACTCGGCCTTGGGCTCGGCCTCGGCGAAGAAGTCGACGTCGACGCCGTTGGGGATCACGACCGCGTCGCCGCCGAGGTGCTCCACCAGGGTGCGGCGGGCGTACTCGCTCACCGCGATCCGGGCGCTGATCTTCTCCAGGGCGGCCTGGAGGATCGAGTACGCGGCGATCATGGCGCGCGAGCGCGGGTTGGACGTGTGGAACGTCGCCACGATCGGCCCCTGGGCGGCCCAGCAGGTCAGCAGGCCCAGCGACGGCGAGGTCGGCTCATGGATGTGGATCACGTCGAACGCGCCGTCGTGCAGCCAGCGGCGCACCCGGGCGGCGCTCAGGAAGCCGAAGTTCAGCCGGGCCACCGACCCGTTGTACGGCACCGGCACCGCGCGCCCGGCCGAGACGACGTACGGCGGCAGCGGGGTGTCGTCGTCGGCGGGGGCCAGCACGGACACCTCGTGGCCGAGGCGGAGGAAGTACTCGGCCAGGTCACGGATGTGGAACTGGACGCCACCCGGTACGTCCCAGGAGTACGGGCAGACGATGCCGATCCTCACGCGGATCCCTTCGCTGGATCGAGGTCGGCGAGCCACAGGCGCTGCAGCATGTGCCAGTCCTCCGGATGGTCGGCGATCCCGGTGGCGAAGGCGTCGGCCAGCGCCTGTGTCATGACGGACGTCTTCTCGGCGCGCGTGCCCGACTCGGGGACCTCGACGGGCGGGTGGACGCGGCCCCGCATCACGGGCGAGTCGTCGTACCACAGGGTCACCGGCAGCAGCAGCGCGCCGGTCTGCTGGGCGAGCAGGGCCGGTCCGGCCGGCATCCGGGCCGTGTCGCCGAAGAAGTCCACTTCGACGCCCGACGCGGACAGGTCGCGGTCGGCGACCAGGCAGACCAGGCCGCCCTCGCGCAGCCGCCGGGCCAGGGTGCCGAAGGCGGTGCCACCGCTGTGCGGCAGGACCTCCATGCCGAGGCCCTCGCGGTAGGCGACGAACCGGTCGTAGAGCGTCTCGGGCTTCAGGCGCTCGGCGACCGTGGTGAAGGGGATGCCGAGCTTCCTGGTGACCCAGGCGCCGGCGAGGTCCCAGTTGGCGAGGTGCGGCAGGGCGAGCACGACGCCCTTGCCCGCGGCCAGGCCCTCGGTGAGGTGGTGCAGGTCCTTGGCCTCGAAGCCGCCCCTGATCCGGTCATCGCTCCAGGCCGGGAGGCGGAAGGACTCCATCCAGTAGCGCAGGTAGGAGCGCATGCCCGCGCGCGACAGCTCGGCCAGACGCTCGGGGCTCGCTCGGGGCACCACGCGCGCGTAGTTGCTCTCCAGGCGCTGGACGCCCTTGCCGCGCTGCTTCCAGGCCAGGTCGGCGATGGTCCGGCCGAGCCGTGCGGCGACCGGCTCGGGGAGCTTCTTGACCGTGCCCCAGCCGAGGCCGTACAGCGCGTCCGTCAGCCGGTCCTGTGCGCTCACGTGGCCGCCTCGCTCCCGTGAGAGGCGTTCTGCTGCTCGTCCTCATTGTCCGGCCCGTCCGGCGTGGCCGCTGCTGCCTCGGCCTCCGCGGACTCCCTGCGGACGGTGACGACCCGCTGGATCAGCGTGACGAGGCTGCCGACGGCGACGATCCACAGGGCGACGGGCAGCAGGTACTGGATGCCGGGCACACCGAACGTGTGCAGGCCCGCGAGCCCCGCCGCGACCAGGGAGATCACCAGGCGCTCGGCGCGCTCGACGAGCCCGTTGACCGCGACCGGCAGGCCGATCGACTCGCCCCGGGCCTTGGTGTACGACACCACCTGGCCGCTGGCCAGGCAGAAGATCGAGACGGCGCACAGGACGAGGTCGTCGCCCCCGCCGGCGTACCAGAGGATGAAGCCGCCGAAGATCGCGCCATCGGCGACCCGGTCGAGCGTGGAGTCCAGGAAGGCGCCCCAGCGGCTGGAGCGGCCGAGCTGACGGGCCATGTTGCCGTCGACGAGGTCGGAGAACACGAACAGCGTGATCACGACCGTGCCCCAGAAGAACTCGCCCATGGGGTAGAAGACCAGCGCGCCCGCTACCACACCGGCGGTGCCGATGAGCGTGACCGTGTCGGGGCTGACGCCCCGGCGGATGAGAAACGCGGCGAACGGTGTGAGGACACGCGTGAAGAATGCACGCGCGTACTTGTTCAGCATGGCCTTCCCGAGGGTCGGTGTCGCCGTCTGGCCCCTGCTGGCCACCGGCTGGCCCATCGTAGTCACGCGCGCGCGTGGGCGAGGTGCGGGCACCCGGACCCCTTTCGTGGGAACCCGCGGGCCGCTGGTGGGCGGCGGGATCACGTCCTTCGTATGGACGCACCGTGACGGGAGTGGGAAGGTCGAATGACCGCGGGCGTCGCCGGAGCCGCACCGCACGCGGATTCCGCGTGTCCGCGCCCACAGTGACCTCACCGTGCACGGGAGGCAGGATCATGGGCGACAAGGCACAGACACACCCTGGGGCCGCCGGCAGGGCACAAGCGGCCGACCACCCTCAGTCCGTACGGAATGTGGTGCTGGTCGGCCACTCCGGATCGGGAAAGACCACGCTGGTCGAAGCCCTCGCACTGACGGCGGGGGCGGTGAACCGGGCGGGCCGTGTGGAGGACGGCGGCACCGTCTCCGACTACGACGACATCGAGCACCGGCAGCAGCGCTCGGTACAGCTCTCCCTGGTGCCCGTCGAGTGGGACGGCATCAAGGTCAATCTCCTCGACACCCCCGGATACGCCGACTTCGTCGGTGAACTCAGGGCCGGTCTGCGCGCGGCGGACGCGGCCCTCTTCGTCGTCTCGGCCTCCGACGGGGTGGACGGCTCGACCCGCTCGGTGTGGGAGGAGTGCGCGGCCGTGGGCATGCCCCGGGCCATCGTGGTCACGCACCTGGAGTCGGCACGCGCCGACTTCGAGGAGATGACCCGCACCTGCGCCGAGGCCTTCGGCGCGGACGACCCCGACGCGGTCCTACCGCTCTACCTGCCGCTGCACGGCCCGCAGGCGCCCGACGGGCACGCGCCCGTGACCGGGCTGATCGGGCTGCTGTCGCAGAAGCTGTTCGACTACTCGACCGGCGAGCGCAAGGAGTCCGAGCCCGGCGAGGAGCAACTGCCGCTGATCGAGGAGGCCCGCAACCGGCTCATCGAGGGGATCATCGCCGAGAGCGAGGACGAGACCCTCATGGACCGCTACCTCGGCGGGGAGCCCGTCGACGTCAAGACGCTCATCGAGGACCTGGAGCGGGCCGTCGCGCGCGGGGTCTTCTTCCCCGTCCTGGCCGCCGCCCCCGCGGCCGAGGGCGCCCGGCAGGGCATCGGCACCCTGGAGCTGCTGGAGCTGATCACGCGGGGCTTCCCGACGCCCCTGGAGCACGAGACGGTGCGGGTCACGACCATCGACGGCAAGCCGCGCGAGCTCGAGCCGTGCGATCCGGACGCCCCGCTGGTCGCGGAGGTCGTGAAGACGTCCTCGGACCCCTACGTGGGCCGGCTGTCGCTGATCCGCCTGTTCTCCGGCACCCTGCGCGCCGACCAGACGGTCCACGTCTCCGGGCACGGGCTGGCCGACCGCGGCCACGAGGACCACGACGTCGACGAGCGGATCGGCGCCCTGTCCACGCCGTTCGGCAAGCAGCAGCGCCCGGTGTCGCACGTCATCGCGGGCGACCTGGCCTGCGTGGCGAAGCTGGGCCGCGCCGAGACCGGCGACACCCTGTCCGCCAAGGACGACCCGCTGCTCATGGAGCCGTGGCAGATGCCCGACCCGCTGCTCCCGCTGGCCATCCAGGCGCACAGCAAACCGGACGAGGACAAGCTGTCCCAGGGCCTGGCCCGGCTGGTGGCCGAGGACCCGACGATGCGGCTGGAGCAGAACCAGGACACCCACCAGGTGGTCCTGTGGTGCCTGGGCGAGGCGCACGCCGACGTGGCCCTGGAGCGGCTGCGCAGCCGATACGGCGTCCAGGTCGACGTCATCCCCCACCGGGTGTCCCTGCGCGAGACGTTCGCCACCAGGTCGGCAGGCCGCGGCCGGCACGTCAAGCAGTCCGGCGGGCACGGGCAGTTCGCGATCTGCGAGATCGAGGTCGAGCCGCTGCCCGGCGGGTCCGGCATCGAGTTCGTCGACAAGGTCGTGGGCGGGGCCGTGCCCCGGCAGTTCATCCCATCGGTGGAGAAGGGCGTACGGGCCCAGGCGGCCAAGGGGGTCGCGGCCGGGTACCCGCTCATCGACGTACGGGTGACCCTCCTGGACGGCAAGGCGCACTCGGTCGACTCCTCCGACGCCGCCTTTCAGACGGCCGGCGCGCTCGCGCTGCGGGAGGCCGCAGCCGACGCGCGGATCCATCTGCTGGAGCCGGTCGCCGAGGTGTCGGTGCTGGTCGGCGACGAGTTCGTGGGCGCCGTGATGAGCGACCTGTCGGGGCGGCGCGGGCGTCTGCTCGGTACCGAGCAGACGCCCGGCGGGCGCACGCTGATCCGGGCCGAGGTGCCCGAGATCGAGATCGGCCGGTACGCGATCGACCTGCGGTCGATGGCGCACGGCACGGCGGGGTTCAGCCGGCGGTACGCGCGGCACGAACCGATGCCGCAGCAGGTCGCGGACCGGGTGCGTGAAGAGGAGCGCGTGGCCTCGTAGTTGGCGCCGGGCGCCACCAAGTGCCCTTGTGGGCGCTCCCCTCCGCGGGGGCGGGCGGCTTGACGGGCGGCCCGCCCCCGTCCGACGGTGCGGACGGATACGCTGATGACCTGATCAACAGGTGTGCGGAGCGCGGAAGTCGGGAAGGCCGCAGATGCGGATGCGGCAGCGATGGGGGCGGCAGTGACGGACGGATTCGACTTCAGCCCGGGAGCGCAGGTGCCCCTGGCGGGTGCGAGCGGCCAGACGGCGGCGACCTACGCCCTGGCCGCGGCGGCGTACCGGGACGACGAGGTCACCAAGATCCTGAAGGCCGACAACGAGTGGCACCAGTCGAAGGTGACTCCCCCGCGCTCCTGGGCGAAGATCTTCCGGCCCAGGTTCGGCGAGGCGTTCTCCCGTGCGGTGATCGACCGGATGCTGGGAGCCGGGCGCAATCCGGTCATCCAGTCCTTCGGCATCGAGCCGCAGGTCGTCGTGGAGCACTGCCTGGCGGCCCACCGCATCCGCCGCGACCGCGACAACCGGCTCTCGGCGATCACGGTGATCTGCGGACTGCTGTTCCTGCCGGGCTTCCTCGTGTGGCTGCTGGTGTTCACGCTGCGCACTACCATGGCCAAGCGCGAGGACAAGCGGACCGGCGCCCTGGCCACGACGCTGCTCGTCGCGGTGGGCGCGCTGGCCGTGCTGTTCCTGATCCGCATGCCGTTCACCGGCTTCTGGGCCCTGTACGGGCGCGCGGCGGTGATCATGCCGGTGGTCGGCTGGTTCTGGGCGAAGCAGATCTGCGAGCGGACGGCCCGTGACCTGCGGGAGCGCTGGTCGAGTCTGCTGTCGGGCGGTGGCGTCGGCGCCAAGATCCCCGAGGCCGTGCCCGGCAATCCCGGTGACGCGGCCGAGCAGGTCCGCAAGGAACTGGCCCGTCTCGCCGCCGAGCAGCGGTCCAACTCGGTCTTCTACGCGGGCCCCAAGGGCATACTCGGCATGGGCACGCGCTGGGGCAGCTGGCAGCTGGCCGAGGAACTGGTCTCCGCCGAGCCGGGCAAGGAGTTCCACCCCTTCCGCAGCTGGGACGTCATCGTGGCGATCCAGGGCGGTCTCGGCATGCTGGAGCGCACGTCGATCAACACCGGCGGCTTCCCCAAGCCGTCCATCACGCACTGGATCGTCACGCCGATCGGCGAGAAGGCGACGGAGGTGTCCCGGCCGAGCGGCACGGACGTCGACGCGTACACGGTCCGGACGCACGCAGTCCAGGACATCTGCAACAAGCAGCAGTTCGGCAGCGGCGACCGGCACTACCTGGGCGTGCAGTGGACCCTGTGGGACGGCCACCTGGTGATCACGATGCTGATCACGGTGACCGTGCTGCACGACACGCTGCGCATCGAGGTCACCGGGCACGCGCTGGGGCCGGTCAACCCCCTGTTCAACGAGAAGCCGGCGGCCAGGGAGAAGGCGGTGCAGAAGGCTCTGCGGTTCTGGGAGACCCGCACCGTGAAGCTGCCGCTGATCGACGCCGACGAGGTGGTACGGCTGGCCGCGCGCGCCCCGCTGACCTGGTACCCGCCGCTGCTGAACTGGCTCGGCGGCAGTCTGACGCTGCCCGAGCCGTTCGGTCTGCGGCACGCGTGGGCCGACCAGCCGTGGCGGCACCGCTTCATGGCCGACGACGCGCTGCGCGCGGCCACGCCGGTGCTGCGGGTGGTGCACTCGGCGGCGCTGAAGGTGCTGCGGGAGAACGGGGTGGACGTGGAGAAGTTCGGGTCCCGGTCGGCGGCGCTCAGCGGGTCGGTGCAGGAGGCTTCGCCGAAGAAGGCGGATGTGTACGACGCCTAGCCGGTGAGGTGCCCGGCGTTGTTGCTGAGGCGCGGGGTGCGCAGCCCGGCGCTCCAGGGTGCCGCCGCGCCCACCCGTGCCGCCCCGGGCGGCACGCATGCCCGCGCTTTAGGACGGCCAGGACTCCGCCAGCATCTTCCGCGTGTCCGCGAGCAGCTGCGGCAGCACCCGCGTGTGCCCGACCACCGGCATGAAGTTCGTGTCCCCGCCCCAGCGCGGCACGATGTGCTGGTGCAGGTGCGCGGCGATGCCCGCGCCCGCGACCGTGCCCTGGTTCATGCCGATGTTGAAGCCGTGGGCGCCGGAGGCCGTGCGCAGGGCGGTCATGGCCTGCTTGGTGAGTTCGCCCAGCTCGGCGGTCTCCCCCGCCGTGAGGTCGGTGTAGTCGGCGACGTGCCGGTAGGGCACGGTCATCAGGTGCCCGCCGTTGTACGGGTAGAGGTTGAGCACCGCGTAGACCTGTTCGCCGCGCCGGACGACGAGCCCGTCCTCGTCGGACTTGGCCGGGATCGAGCAGAAGGGGCAGCCGTCGCCCGCACCCGGGCCGGTCGGCTTGTTCTCGCCCTGGATGTAGGCCATCCGATGGGGTGTCCACAGACGCTGGAACGCGTCCTGCGTCCCTACTCCCAGCTGCTGCTCCGGCTCACTCGTCATGCAGTGCAGCATATGGCGTCGAGCTGGGGGTACGGCAAAGGCCCCCGGATCTCCCCGGGGGCCTTCGCACCGTGCGATCAGACCTGAGCGCGCTCCTCGACGACCTTCAGGATCTTCGCGATGGCCTCGTCGAAGGGGATGCCGTTCTCCTGCGAGCCGTCGCGGTAGCGGAAGGAGACGGACTCGTGGGACATGTCCTCGTCGCCCGCGATGACCATGAAGGGCACCTTCTGCTTCTGGGCGTTGCGGATCTTCTTCTGCATGCGGTCGGAGGAGGAGTCGACCTCGACGCGCAGGCCCTTCTTCTTGGCCGCGGCGGCGAACTTCTCCAGGTACTCCACGTGAGCGTCGCCGATCGGGATGCCGACCGCCTGGACCGGGGCCAGCCACGCCGGGAAGGCACCCGCGTAGTGCTCCAGGAGGACCGCGAAGAAGCGTTCGATGGAGCCGAACAGCGCGCGGTGGATCATGACGGGGCGCTGCTTGGAGCCGTCCGCGGAGGTGTACTCCAGGTCGAAGCGCTCCGGCAGGTTGAAGTCGAGCTGGATCGTCGACATCTGCCAGGTCCGGCCGATGGCGTCCTTGGTCTGGACGGAGATCTTCGGGCCGTAGAAGGCGGCGCCGCCCGGGTCGGGGACGAGGGGCAGGCCCTGCTTCTCGGCGACCTGGCGCAGCGTCTCCGTGGCCTCTTCCCAGGCCTCGTCCGAGCCGACGAACTTCTCCGGGTCCTTGGTGGACAGCTCCAGGTAGAAGTCGGTCAGGCCGTAGTCGCGCAGCAGGCCGAGGACGAAGGTGAGCGTCTTGTCGAGCTCCTCCGACATCTGCTCGCGGGTGCAGTAGATGTGCGCGTCGTCCTGGGTGAAGCCGCGGGCGCGGGTCAGGCCGTGCACGACGCCGGACTTCTCGTACCGGTACACGGTCCCGAACTCGAAGAGGCGCAGCGGCAGTTCACGATAGGAGCGCCCGCGCGCGTCGAAGATCAGGTTGTGCATCGGGCAGTTCATGGGCTTGAGGTAGTAGTCCACGCCCTCGTCGAGCTGCATGGGCGGGTACATGCCGTCGGCGTACCAGTCCAGGTGGCCCGAGGTCTCGAAGAGCTTCCCCTTGGTGGCGTGCGGGGTGTAGACGAACTCGTAGCCCTCCTCCTCGTGGCGGCGCCGCGAGTAGTCCTCCATGACCCGGCGGATGATGCCGCCCTTGGGGTGGAAGACGGCGAGGCCGGAGCCGATCTGCTCCGGGACGGAGAACAGGTCGAGCTCGCTGCCGAGCTTGCGGTGGTCGCGCTTCTCGGCCTCGGCGAGGAACTCCAGGTGCGCCTTCAGCTCGTCCTTGGTGGGCCAGGCGGTGCCGTAGATGCGCTGGAGCATGGGGTTCTTCTCGCTGCCGCGCCAGTAGGCGGCCGCGTTGCGCATCAGCTTGAACGCCGGGATGTTCCGGGTGGTGGGCAGGTGGGGACCGCGGCAGAGGTCCTTCCAGCACAGGTCACCGGTCTTGGCGTCCAGGTTGTCGTAGATCGTCAGCTCGCCGGCGCCGACCTCGACGTCCGCGCCGTCGTCGTGCGAGGCGGAGCCCTTGAGGCCGATCAGCTCCAGCTTGTACGGCTCGTCGGCCAGTTCCTCGCGGGCCTCGTCGTCGGTGACGACACGGCGGGAGAAGCGCTGGCCGCGCTTCTGGATCTCCTGCATCTTCTTCTCGATGGCCTTGAGGTCATCGGGGTGGAAGGGCTTCTCGACGTCGAAGTCGTAATAGAAGCCGTCCTTGACGGGCGGGCCGATGCCGAGCTTGGCCTCGGGGAAGAGCTCCTGCACGGCCTGCGCCATGACGTGCGCGGTGGAGTGGCGCAGGATGTTCAGGCCGTCCTCGGAGGAGATCTCGACGCCCTCGACCTCGTCGCCGTCGGACAGGGCGTACGACAGGTCCCTGAGCTCGCCGGCCACACGCGCGGCGATGATCGAGCGCTCGCCGGCGAAGAGCTCGGCGGCCGTAGTGCCCGTCGTCACCACGCGTTCTTCCCGCTCGGAATCGCGCTGGATGATCACACGGACGTCTGACACCGGTCTCTCCTGACTGAAGGGGGCTGCGGCGCCATACCCGAGCGCGCGCACGAGTAAGGATCGTACCGACCCGGGACCGCCCTACGCGAAATCAATCCCCGCGGTCCCCTCCGGAGGCCGCCGACGTCCCCTCCCGGCAGGCTGCCGCGATCCGCTCCCCAGGCTCCTTCAGTCTCCTCCGCAGGCCTCCTCGAAGAAGTCGAGGTTCTCGTGGAGCTCCTTCATCAGCCGGTCCCGTTCGGCGTCGTCGACCTGGACGGGGACGACGCCGTGGGCTCCGGTGAGGCGGCGGAATCCGCCCCTGCTCTCCAGCCGCCCCTGCACCCGTACCGGGAGGCCGACGAGGTGGGCGTGCCCGGCGATCCGGTAGGCCTCCTCGTCGAGGGTGATCCGGACGTTCGGCACGTCGGCCCCGGACAGCACGCGCAGCCGCACCGTGCCGTCGCCGCGCGGCCCGGACCTGCGCAGCCGTAGCACCGCTCCCGTGATCCGCACCGGGACGGCGGGTTCTTCGCGCAGGTAGCGGGCGCCCGCCTCGCGCAGCACGGCCAGGTCGCCGGGCGAGAACTCGACGGGCTCGGCGGAGGGCGCGCAGCCCTCGGGCACCCCGGCCGCGGGGGCCCACTCGACGGCGATCCGGGCGCCCTCCGTGCCCCGGATGAGGGCGACGAGCGCCTCGGTGAGCTCGTGGCTCACCCCTGCCTCGACGGCGGCGTCGAAGGCGTCCATCCCGCCGGTGGCCCGCTGGTAGTCGATGGCCTCCCGGGCGGCGTACAGGGCCTGGTGGAGGCGGACGGCGAGGGGGCGGCCGCCGGCGACCGGGACGAAGGCCGTGAGCCTCCCGTCGGCCGCGGAGCCGACGAGGACGTTCTCCAGGGCCGCGGCGGCGGAGCGGCGGTGGCGGGCGCCGTGGTAGCCGGCCCGGGCGCGGGTGGCGAGGGCCGCGGCGAGCAGCATCCGGCGGGCGGCGCCGCGCAGGCGGTCCTCGACGGTCCAGGAGGCCGCGCCGGCGGGCCCTGCGGGGACGTCGTGCCACCAGCGGATCTCGTCGCTGGGCACGGCGAGCGAGACGAGGACCTCGCGGGCGGAGGGCGAGCCGCTGCGGGACAGGGCGAGCAGGGCCTCTCCGAGCAAGTCGTCGCTGTCGGGGAAGGCGCGGCTCTCGGGCACCAGGAGGCTGGTGCCGCCGCTGCCGGGGCCGGGCGGGGTCCAGCGGCCGTAGCGTCCGGGAGCGCCGCCGCGCCGCTGCCAGCCGTGCCGGCGCAGCAGGGCGCCGAGCACGGCCGGGTCGACGTCGCCGGGCTCGGGCGGCGGGTCGCTCCAGGTGGCGTCGGCGGGGTGCGGCCGGACCTGCCTCAGTAGCTCCTCGGTCGGACGGTGCGTCACGGTTTCCCTCCCGTCCCGACCCGCGTCATGATCTCGCAGAGGGCCCGGTCGTCGAAGATGCGCGAGGTCGGTATCCGCACGGTGGTGCGGCGGCGGCCGGTGATCGGCTGTCCGGCGAGGTTGGTCCAGTAGCAGCAGTGCCTGAGGTCGAGCCGGTCGTGGCTGGCGCGCAGCCAGTCGTCCTGCGTGCGCGGCACCAGCATCACCACCAGGATCTTGTGCACCGACACGGGGGTGCGGGCGAGCTTCGCCAGGTGGTCGTTGTCGAGCGTGAAGGAGAAGGTGCGGCCCGGTGGGTTGGGCGGCACCTGGTAGGTGGCCTTGAGCTGCACCTTGATGGTGACCTCGTCGTCGACCGTGTGCCCGGGGGCGCTGTGGCTGACGTGCCAGTCGATCCCGTTGTCGGGAAAGGGCTGGGACAGCGAGCAGCCGGCGGCCGCCGCGACGGCGTGCAGATAGCCGACCTGCAGTGTCTCCATGCAGGCGGTGGTGGCGAGAGTGCCGCGAGAGGGAGCCGTGCGCTCGGGCAGCAGCCCGCCCCGTTCGGGCTGCGCAATGGCCATGGCCAACAGCCTTCCAGAACAAGTGATTCCCCGCTGCGGGCCGCTGAACTGCACCAACCCGTACTCCTGTTGTCTCCTTCCGGCGTACGGCGCAAACAGCCCGGGTATCACCGGATCGGGCAGCGGACGGTGCGTCAACTGCCGAAGGTGAACGAGGGGTTGTGTGGCTATGACGACGTGCTGGTACGAGGGGCCGTTGGCCGCCTTCGACACGGAGACGACGGGCGTCGACGTCGAGACCGACCGGATCGTGTCGGCCGCCGTGGTCGTCCAGGATGCGCCGGGTGTCCGGCCGCGGGTGAGCCGTTGGCTGGTGAACCCCGGGGTGCCGGTGCCCGCCGAGGCGACGGCGGTGCACGGACTGACGGAGGAGCACCTGCAGCGCAACGGCCGGTGGCCGGCGCCGGTGATGCACGAGATAGCGCAGGCGCTCGCCGAGCAGGCGCACGCCGGGCGGCCGGTGGTGGTGATGAACGCGCCGTTCGATCTGACCCTGCTGGACCGGGAGTTGCGCCGTCATCGCGCCTCGGCGCTCGGGCGCTGGTTCGAGTCGGCGCCGTTGTCCGTGCTGGACCCGCGGGTCCTGGACAAGCATCTGGACCGCTACCGCAAGGGCCGTCGCACCCTGACCGACCTGTGTGCGCACTACGGCGTCGCCCTGGAGGGCGCGCACGACGCGGCGGCCGACGCCGTGGCGGCGCTGGAAGTCACGCGGGCGGTGGGCCGCCGGTTCGCATCCCGGCTGGAGCGTCTGGCCCCGGGTGAGCTGCACACCCTGCAGGCGGTGTGGCACGCGGCCCAGGCGCGGGGCCTGCAGGCGTGGTTCGCGCGCAGCGGTGTGGACGAGTCGGTCGACCCGGCGTGGCCGCTGCGTCCGGATCTGCCGGCGGCGGCTGCCTGAGGAGTCGGCGCGGGGCCCGCGCGGGCATGAAAAAACCGGTCCGTCTGTGACGGACCGGCTGTTTCCGGTGGGCGATACTGGGTTCGAACCAGTGACCTCTTCGGTGTGAACGAAGCGCTCTCCCACTGAGCTAATCGCCCGGGAACGCACTGAACCATACAGGTCCGGGCACGCTTCCTTCAAACCGCTTCGAGGCGCCTGCGGAGTCCGCGCCGCCCGGACCGCATCATCAGCGCGTGGTTGGCGCGGAAGACGGGCCGTCCCGGCACGGCGAGCCGCCGCAGCAGCGGCTTGTTCACGCTGACGACCTGGTCGTACCGCGCGAGGCTGCCCGTCCCGTGCGGCGTGACCGTCCAGCGTGCCCAGCCCTCGATGTCTCCGGACAGGGCGGTCTCGAGCACACCGGCGGCGCGGTCGCGCCGTACTTCGCGCGCCGTGAAGGTCATGTCGTACGGCAGGACGGAGCGGACGCGGATCACCCCGGTGGTGTCGTCGAGGCGGGTCACCTCCCGAACCTGGCGCCACCAGCTCGGGTAGTCCTCGGGGCGTTCCAGCACGTCGTAGACGGTGGCGACGGGTGCGGGCAGGGGCCACAGACTGCGGAAGCGGTAATGGTTCCAGTCCATCCCGGCAGTCTGCCCACTTACGGCGGGGACTGTCTGAGTACGCGCCTGAGTACCCGCACTCATGCCGTGCCGGGTGACGCGGACCACACTGCGATGCATGACCCACCTTCCGCCCCCGGCCGAGGAACTGCGGCTCCTCGACGCCGAACTCCGGCAACTGGACGCCCGGCGCTCGCAGTTGCTGACCCGCCGCGCCTGGCTGGTCGCGGCCCTGCAGCAGACGCGGCAGCAGTCGCGGCCCTGGGCCTCCGCGCAGCCCCCGATCACGGCATCGCCGCGCCCCGAGACGGCGGCACCCAGCGTGCAGAACGTGCTGCTGGTCCTCGGCGGCGTCCTGCTCACACTCGCGGCGGCGGTGTTCACGCTGGTCAGCTGGGGGCAGATGGGGATCGCCGGGCGGGCCCTGGTGCTCGGCGCGGTCACGCTGGCCACGCTCGCCGCCCCCGTGGTCCTGTTGAAGCGGGGGCTGCGGTCGACGGCGGAGTCCGTGGCGGGCCTCGGGCTCGCCCTGACCGTCCTGGACGCCTACGCGCTGCACGCGGCGGCCCTCTCCGGGACGGACGGGACCGGGTACGCGGCCGCCGCGTCGGCGGTGCTGGCGGCGACCTGGTCGGCGTACGGCCTGCTGCCGCTCACGTCCGCGCTGCGCCTGCCCCTGCCCTCCGCCCTGGCCGCGGCCCAGTTCCCGCTGCTGCTGTGGGCCCTGGCCGCCGACGTGAGTCCGTACACGATCGCTGCCGCGCTGCTGGTGACGGCCGGGCTCGACGCGATGGCGGTGGCGCGGTTGGCGGCCGGGTCGGTGCGGGTCACCGCCGTCGTCGGTGCCTACGGCATGGGCGGCTGGGGCGTTCTGGGTGCCGGCTGGCTGTCCTTGACGGCCGGCGGCCCGGGTGAGGCCTCCCGCGCCGGGGCGCTGCTCCTGCTCGCGGCGGCGATCGCCCTGGGCGCGGCCCGGCGGGGGCCGGGCGTCGGCCACGCCCTCGGTCTCGCGATCACGGCCGGTCTGCTGGTCGTGGCCGCGCTCGGTGGGGTGGCGCGCTCCGGGCTGCCGTCCGAGTGGACGGTTCCTGCTCATCTGGCCGTCGGTGTGGCCCTGTTGGCGGCGGTGCGGGCCGGACGGCTGCCGGAGGCGATGCGGGCGGGCTTCGCGTGGGCCTCCGGTGCCGTGCAGGCGCTGGCGGTGCTGTGGACGCTGCCCGTCGTCGCCGTGGTGCTGCTGGGCCCGGCCGGTTGGCTGGGCCAGGTGTGGCGTGGTGCGCCGGCGGATGCCCGTACGGCGGTGCTCGTCGAGGCGCCCTGGCCGGCGGACGCGGTGGTGGCTCCGGTCGTGCTGGTGGGCGTGGCGGCGGTGCTCGCCCTGGCGGTCCCTGTGGGGGTGTGGCGTCCGCGGGCCCGGCTCGGTGCGCTCGGGCTGCTCTGGGCCACGTCGCTGATACTCCCCGCGGTCCTGGAGATCCCGTACGCCGCCGGTCTGCTGGTCCTGGGCGTCATGACGGCGGCGGCGCTGTACGCGTGCCGGGTCACGGCGTCGGCCGCGCAGGTCACGGCCCTCGTCCTGGCCCTGGTCACGGCCGCCGGCCTCACCTTGGTCTCCCTCGCGTCCCAGTCCGCGACCCTCGTCGTGCTGTCCGGGCTGACGGTGCTGTTCGCCACGGCCTCGTGGCGGGCGGGTGTCGCGCCGTTCACGGCTCCGGCCGCTCTCGTGTACGCGGCCGCGCTGGCCTCGGCGTCCGGTGCCGCCGCGCACTGGCCCGCGGCCCGAACCGCCCTGCTGGTGCTGCTGGTTCCCGCTGCCGCCGCCCTGCTGGCGGCGCGGCTGGGCGCCTCCCGGGCGACGGTGCCCGTCGAGGGCGTGGGGGCCGCGCTCGGCCTGTTCGCCGTGGCGCTCGCCGTCACCGACCCGCCGATGCTCGCGCTGGTGCTGGCCCTGTGCGGGGTGATCGCCGCGGGCACGGCCCTGCGTGCCGAGCGGCGTCCCGTCGGCTACGCGGCCACGGCCCTGTTCGTCCTGGCCGCGTGGGTGCGCCTGGCCGCCTGGGACGTCGGCACGCCCGAGGCGTACACGCTTGCGGTGACCGTCCCGGCGCTGCTCGTCGGAGCGCTGCGCCGGCGCCGTGACCCGCAGGCCTCCTCCTGGACGGCGTACGGCCCCGGGCTCGCCGCCACGCTCCTGCCGAGCCTCGTCGCGGCCTGGGCCGATCCGCACTGGACGCGCCCGCTGCTGCTGGGCGTCGCGGCGCTGCTGGTCACCCTGCTGGGTGCCCGGTACCACCTGGGGGCGCCGCTGGTGCTCGGCGGCTCGGTGCTGGCCCTGGTCACGCTGCACGAACTCGCCCCGTACGTCGTGCAGGTGACGGGGGCGCTCCCCCGCTGGGCGCCTCCCGCCCTCGCCGGACTCCTGCTGCTCGCCCTCGGGGCGACGTACGAGCAGCGGATCCGGGACGTCCGGCGGGTGCGGGAAGTTCTGGGAAGGATGGACTAGGCGCGTCAAGGCCGTCTCGACCGCGGACAAGTCCCGTGATGTCATACGTTCTCCGATCGGCCGAGGCGAGGGCGGGCACGGTCGGGCTGGGGGCGGGAGAGGCATCATGACGGAATCGGGAGAAGCGTCGGGCCGGGGTGCGGGCGCCGCGGACGAGGGGACGTTGGAGCGTCTGCTGTCGGTGGTGGGGGTGGGAGCCGTGGAGTTGCACACGGCCCCGCGGGGACTGCGGACGCAGGTCTCCGGTGTGCATGTGCTGGACGCCCTGGAACCGGTCATCAGGCCACGGGAGTTACTGCTCGCGATCGGCGTGGACCGGGGATCGGCGCATGCGGTCGACGTGGTGCGCCGGGCCGGTGAAGCCGGTGCGGCGGGTGTGGTGTTCGGCCCGGGACGGCCGGAGCCCACGGCGCGGGCGTTGCAGACGGCAGCCGAGGAGAGCGGCACGGCGGTGCTCTTCCGCACCGCCTGGTGCACCTGGGCGCAGCTCGTGGGGGTGCTGAGGGCCGGGCTGGCCGCAGCGGGAACTCCGCCGATGCCCGCCACCAGCGGCGTGCCCCTGGGCGATCTGGATGCGCTGGCCGACGCGGTGGCCACCCTGGTGGGAGGCTCGGTGACGATCGAGGACACGGAGTCGCGGGTGCTGGCGTACTCGTCCACCGAGGAGAACGTGGACGAGATGCGCCGGCTGACCATCCTCGGCCGCCGGGTGCCGCCCTGGCGGGTGGCGGCCATGCGGGAGGCGGGGTTCTTCCAGGCGCTGTGGGGTGCGGGCGACGTGCTGCACCGGCCCGCCCACGGGCAGGATCCGGAGCGTCTGGTCGGCGCCGTGCTGGCGGGCGGAGAGGCGCTCGGGTCCATCTGGGTGGCGGCGGTGGCCGGTCGCCCGTTGTCGCCGAACGCCGCGGAGACGCTGCGCGCGGCGGCCCGGACCGCCGCCGCCCACCTGCTGCATCACCGCACCCACAGCTCGGACGGCCGGCTGGTGGAGGATGCGGCCCGGGCGCTGCTGGAGGACCGTGGATCGGTCGAGGTGCTCGCGCAGCGGGCTTCGCTGCCGCCCCGGGAGCCCTGTGCCGTCCTGGCGGTGGGCACCGGGCCCGGCCGCTCCGCGGACGACGGCCCGTCCGGACTGTACGGGTTGCTGACCCTGCACTGCGCGGCCCTCGGCCACCGCGTCGTGGTGGTACCGGCGGCCGGCGGGACCCTGGTGCTGCTGGGCGGGCTGGAACGTGCCGCCGAGCGGGCCGAGGGCCAGGTCAGGCGGCTCGGGAACGCACTGGCCGATCAGCTGTCGGGGGCGACCGGTGCGGCGGTGAAGGTGGGGCTCGGCGACGTGGTCCCCGGCCTGGCAGGGGCACCCGCGTCACGCCGGTCGGCCGAGCGGGCCCTGCGGGCGCTCATCGCGGCCGCCGGACCGCACACCGTCGCGCGGTGCGAGGACGTCGCGGACACCGTGGGCATCCTCCAGGTCGTCGATGCCCTGCGCGAGGTGACGCTGCCGCCGCGGACCTCGGTGGCCCGGCTGAGGGAGTTCGACGCGGAGCACGGCGGCAGTTGTCTGGTGGAGACCCTGCGCGCCTACCTCGACCACTTCGGAGACGTGTCCGCCGCCTCGCGCGCGCTGGGCGTGCACGCCAACAGTCTGCGCTACCGGTTGCGCCGGATCCGGCAGGTGTCGGGGCTGGACCTGGAGAGTCCCGACGCCCGGCTGCTCGCCCAGGTGCAGTTGCGGCTGGGTGGAGAGGCCGACGGCGTACGCCCCTGAGCGTCCGGCACCGGGTCGCGAGCGGGCACGTGCCCGGCGCCGTTCAGCCGGGGCCACCATCGAAGGGCCTCCCCGTTGTCGCATCGCACAACGCCTGATCCTCACAGAGGAGTTGTTGCGTCCAACCGCCGTGGGTGAGCCCCGTGTCTTTGACGACTCGACGAAGACGCCGTCCCGGTGCGGGCCGCAGCCTGGTGTTCCACCCGGGGCGGTCCCGGGCGCTGCGCGTACGACACCGGAAGGCTCACCATGACCGGACTGACCCCCGCCGCAGAACGGCGCGAACGGATCCTCCAGGAAGCGGTGCGGCAACAACTGCTGGACGCCGAGCGGTCCCGGCTGGCCGCCTTCGTCGACCTCGACGGCGTCGCCGCGACCGTCGCGTCCCTGCACCGGGCCTTCCCCTCCACGCCGTCGGTCCTGCACGCGTTCGCCGCCAAGGCGAACTGCCTGGTGCCGGTGCTGGCGGAGCTGAGGCGGCTCGGCATGGGCTGCGAGGTGGCCACCGCCGGGGAGCTGGCCCGCTCCCTGGCAGCCGGCTTCGCACCGGACCGGATCGTCTTCGACTCCCCCGCCAAGACGGAGGCCGAACTGCGGCACGCCCTCGGCCTGGGTGTGACCGTCAACGCGGACAACCACCAGGAACTGGCGAGGATCGACCGGGTACTGGACGGCCGCCTCCCGGTCTCGCGGATCGGAGTGCGGGTCAACTCCCAGCTGGGCGGAGGCAGCATCGCAGCGATGAGCACGGCGACGAGCACCTCGAAGTTCGGCGTCCCCCTGGCGGACCCGGGAAGCCGGCAGCGGCTGCTGCGCGCCTACCGGGACCACCCGTGGCTGACCTGGGTGCACACACACGCCGGATCGCAGGGCTGCCCCCTCGATCTCATGGCCGGTGGGGTCGGGCAGGCCGTGGCGTTCGCCGAGGAGGTCAACGCTTCGCTCGGGCGGCGCCAGGTCGTCGGCATCGACATCGGCGGCGGACTGCCCGTCAACTTCGCCGACGACGAGATCACGCCGACCTTCGACACGTACGTCCGGCAGCTGCGCGCCCACGCTCCCGCCCTGTTCTCCGGCGGGTACGAGATCGTCACCGAGTTCGGGCGGTCCGTCCTCGCCAAGAACGGGTTCATCGCCGCGTACGTCGAGTACACGAAGAGCATGGGCGGCCGGCCGATCGCGGTCACCCACGCCGGTGTGCAGGTGGCCACCCGGACGGTGTTCAACCCCGACGCCTGGCCGCTGCGCATCGAAGCGCACGACGCGAGCGGCAAGGTCAAGCGGGGCGGGCCGGTCCGCCAGGACATCGCGGGACCGGCCTGCTTCGCCGGGGACCTGCTGGCACGGGACCGCGCTCTGCCGCTCCTGGAACCCGGTGACCTCGTCACCGTCCCGGACACCGGCGCCTACTACTTCTCGACGCCGTTCCACTACAACAGCCTGCCCGAACCCGCCGTGTACGGGGTCCGGACGGGTGGTGACGGCGACGGTGTCCGCTTCGAACTCCTGCGTCCCGCACAGGATCCGTGGGACGTACCCGTGCACGAGCCCGCTGTCGGAGTGAGGTAGGGAGCACTCAGGTGGCACAGGCCAACCGTCGGCGCACCGGCCGGGACGGCCCGCTCCTCACCCAGCGCGCCGCCATCGTCTTCCTGCTCGCGGCCCTGGTCGGCATCGGTGCCACCGTCCTGTCGGCACTGGCCGGCAACACATGGCCCGTCGCGGTGAGTGTGGGCGGCGGGGTGACGGCGCCGGCCGTGCTGTTCTTCCACCAGATCATCGACTAGCCGGACGGGTTCCGGGGGGCGCCCCGGAACCCGCCCGTGTCCGTGCCCGTTACGGCATCCTGTCGCCGAGCAGCGCCAGGTTCTCGATGGCCGCGAGGCCGTACAGCGCGGTGTCGTTGGTGGACACCCACGTGGCCTCGCTGCCGGGCACCAGCGCGACCGGGCCGCTCAGCTTCTCCGTCTTCCAGGGCGCGGACTCCTTGTAGCCATCGGAGTTGTAGAACTTCTCCCAGGCCCGCTCGGCGAGCTTCTCGTCGCCGGTCCTGACGGCCGCGTACGCGTCGAGGCGCGAGTGGCCCTGGAACAGCAGCAGGCTGCCGAAGTCGGAGCCGTAGCGGGCCTTCTGCTCGGCCTTGGTGGCGTTGAAGTAGCGGCAGTAGTCGATGTACGCCTCGTTGAACTTCGGCATGTCGACCAGGTCGATGAGCTCGGCGCACAGCTCGCCCAGGCCGAAGACGGCCGAGAGGTGCGAGACCTCCACCTTGGCGGCCCCGGCGACGGCGAACCTGCCGGTGTCGAGGTCGTACAGGCCGCTGCCCTGGACGAAGCCGTTGGGCTGGGCGGCGATGGTCTCCATCGTGGACAGCACGCGCGCCTTGGCCTTCTCCCACTTGGGGCCCTTGCGCTCCCACTCCGTCAGCCAGGCCGACACCAGGCCGCTCCAGTCCGTGCCGAAGCCGATCGACAGGGCGTGCCGGTCGGGGGTGTACGGCTCGGTGCGGATCTTGCGGAGCGGGTCGAGGGCGAGGAACGTCTCGTCGGAGTCGACGTTGGCGTGCATGAGGTCGCCGACGCGTTCGTCCGCCGTGAGGAAGTAGTAGTAGCGCCGGTAGGTGGTGTTGGCGATGCGCTGCTGCTTGGCGCTGTCGGCGAAGTGCTGCACACCGTGCCGGGTGCCGAGGCCCGCCCACTTGCCCAGGTGGTAGACGTCGACCTCGCCGGTGTGCCTTGTCATCGCCTCGGCGAAGCGGAAGATGTCGGAGCGGCCGGAGCGCAGATAGGCGAACCAGAGCCACAGGTCCGGCGACAGCTCGGAGTTGTCCCAGGCGTAGCCGCCGATGTCGTACCGCCACTGGTGCCGGAACGTGTCGTAGGTGTGCATGATGTCGCCGTAGTCCCAGAAGCCGTACCAGCGGCGCTGCTCCACCTGGTCCTTGTAGTAGGTGAAGAGGAAGTCGAGATGGTCCTCGATCTTCGCCTTGGCGGGGGTGGAGCGGTCGGGCTCGGAGTACAGGCCCGGCCCGAAGACCTTGGCCTTGATGAGCTGCCTGGGCGGTGCGGCCAGCTGGGGCAGCACACGGACGGCCTCGATCTGCTCGGCGAACCGGTCGGGGCTCGGGGTCGTCTCGTTGGCCCAGAAGAGGAGTTCGGAGGTGCGGGCGATGCCGTACGGGGTGCCGAACTCCGGCTCGTAGTCCTCGTAGGTGATGTTGAGGCCTTCGAGCTGCTCCGGGAAGGTGTCCTGGCCCATGCCGTCGTGGTAGAAGCGCAGGTCCATGGGCTGCGCCTCGGGCGACCAGAGCCAGAGGGTCACCTCGGCCTCGTCGGTGTGGGCGTCCCGGATGTCGAGCTGGGCGGGGAACTTCTCCCAGAAGTCGCGCAGCCCGAAGGAGAACCCACCGCTCGCCCCGCCCACGTACCCGAAGCCGGACGCGCGCCGGCCACCGCCCGCGGCGACCCAGCCGTGCCCCTTCTTGGTGCGCTTGCGCAGCGTGAAGCCGTCGGCGGACAGTTGCGCGAGGGTGTAGTCGCCCCACTCGGGGATGTACTGCAGCCGGGTCGTCACCCGCTGGTCCCAGGTGGCGGGGTCGGGCAGTTTCCTGCCCTCGAACTGGGCCGCCTGCACGGCCGCTCCGGGGTCCCGGCGCAGTCCGGTGATCCCCTTGACGGCCTCGCGCAGCAGCCCCGTGCCGTCACCGCCGATGCGGATGTGACGGTCGTACGACTCGTCCCGCAGGGGCACGGTGAAGCGGACGCCGAGGCCGCGGATGAAGTCGCCACTCGCCTTGCCCGGCTCCTGTTTGCCGTCGTAGGTGATGGTGTGCACCATGCGGAAGGAGTCGGCGCCCGCGTAGAAGTAGAGCCTGATCGAGAAGGGCAGCCAACTGCGGCCGCCCTTGCGGTGCTTGCCGTCGATGCGGACGACCGCGCGGACCGGGCCCGCCTGCTCGACCTCGACCTTGGAGATCGCGCCGTCGAAGCGCTCGGTCCTGACCGCGCCCTGGTCCTCGTCCTCGATCTCGGGCTGGCGGATCAGCACCAGCCGGCCGTTCTTCGCGATCTCGGTGGAGCCCCGGGTGACGGACTTGACGAGCGTGGAGCCGGACGTGCCGATCCTCGCGGTGATGACGCCGGTCGAGATGTCGATGGCGCCGCCGCGCTTGTGCACGGTGACCTTGTTCTCGGGTGCGGCGGGCGTCCCGGCGGCGAGGGTGAGCTTGCCGTCGCCCGAGGCGACCGCGTGCGCGGTCCACTTGAGGGAGCCGTCGGGCCAGTAGGCGATCGGCCAGGACTGCACGGGCACGGCCTTGCCCCTTGCGTCCGTCAGCGCGAAGGTCTGGTCCTTCTGGTACGCGCCCATGGGCCAGGGCACGCCGACGGTGGAGCCGGGTGCGGCGCCGAGGCCGCCGTCCTCCAGCCAGTCCAGGGTCACCGGGTCGGCGTCTGCCGCTTCGGCTCCGGGCGCGGCCTGGGCGTTGTGCGCGCCCAGCGCCCAGCTGACCTGGGCGACGGCTCCGGTGACGGCGGCCGCCTTCAGGAGGGACCTGCGGGGGATGGGAGACATGGCGATGCAGCCTTTCCTTGTCCGTGCGGGAAGCGAATCCGTTCGCTGGTCAGGGGCATGACAGAAGGAGGTGCGGCACCAGGGCGCCGACCTGGGACGTGAGGGGCACCGCCGTTCAGCGGTGCCGGTACCGCTCCTCCACGGCGACGGCCGCCGCCGCCACGGCCCCGAGGACGGGGAGCGCCAGCGGCGCGGCGAACCAGGCGGACACGGCCACCACGGCCAGCCCGCCGACGATCAGGAAGGACCCGGCCGGGTCGAGCACCGTACGGCGCCCGGCGTGCGCGAGGAGCGTCCGCCACCGTGCGCCCGGCTCCCAGACCGCCGACGCCCGCAGCCCGGCCACGGCGAACCCGATGAGCGCGGCAACACCGACGGCCCCGACGAGAGGCCCGCCCGGAATCCCCGCCCGGGCCGCCTGCACGTCCACCCAGACCGCGGCCACCGCCGCCCACCCGGCGACCCCGGCGAGCCATCCGCCGCGCAGCGCGGTGCGGAAGTCGGCGACGAACTCCCGCCAACCGCCGCCCTCATGGGCGGTACTGCGCCGCAGATGCCGCGCCCCGGCGGCGAACGCGGCGGGGTAGGTGACGACTCCCAGCGAGGCCACCGCGATCCACACCCCGGTCAGCAGACACTCGGCGAACACCGCGAACCTTCCCCAAGCTCTCGACTCCGCTCGAGCAGGGGACGCCCCCTTGGCGAACACCGACTCGCCCCGTGCCTTCACCCGTGTCCCGGCCATGGTCGCCTCAGCCCTTCAGACCCGACGTGGCCATGCCGTCGATCAGATAGCGCTGGAAGGCGAGGAAGAAGGCGAGCACCGGCAGCAGCGCGACCAGTGACATGGCGATCATGCCCCCGTAGTTGGCCAGCCCCTCCTGGTCGACGAACATCTTCAGGCCGAGCGAGACCGTGTACTTGTCGGGCTCGTTGAGGTAGATCAGCGGCCCCATGAAGTCGTTCCATGAGTTGATGAACGTGAAGATCGCGCTGGTGATCAGGGCCGGCCGGCTCAGCGGCAGCACGATCGACCAGTAGATGCGGAAGTGCCCGCAGCCGTCGAGCCGGGCCGCCTCGTCCAGCTCCTTGGGCATGTTGCGCATGAACTGCACCATCAGGAAGACGAAGAACGCCTCGGTGGCCAGGTACTTCCCAAGCAGCAGCGGCGTATAGGTGTTGATCAGCTCCATGTTGCGGAACAGCACGTACTGCGGGATCAGCAGCACGTGGTACGGCAGCAGGAGCGTGCCGATCATCAGCGTGAAGAGCAGATTCCGCCCGGCGAACCTGATCCTGGCGAAGGCGTAGGCCGTCAGCGAGCAGGACACCAGGATGCCGACGACGGAACCGACCGCGAGGAAGAGCGAGTTGAAGAAGAACGTGGAGATGGAGATGTCGGCGATGCCGTCGGCGAGGCTCGTGTAGTTGGCGATGACCGGGTCGCCCGGGAAGAGGTCCAGGCTGCCGACGATGTCCTCGCTCTTCTTGAAGGACCCGCCGACCACCCAGATCACCGGGTAGAGGATCACCGCGAGGATCAGCAGGGACCCGATGTGCCAGGCGAGGGAGCCGGGCAGCTTGTGCCGGAGCCTCCCGGTGGGCTCGATCTCGGTGGCCTGCGCACTCATCGGGCGCCCTCCTCGTAGTGCACCCAGCGCTTCTGGGACCAGAACAGCACCGCCGTCACCAGGGCGACCGCGACGAGCAGCAGCCAGGCCATCGCCGAGGCCAGACCCATCCGGCTGTTCTCGAAGCCCTGGACGTAGAGGTAGCAGGTGTAGACCATCGAGCCGTCGGCCGGACCGCAGGCGTTTCCGCCCGCACCGCCGCCGACGATGTACGCCGAGCTGAAGATCTGGAAGGAGTGGATCGTCTCCAGCAGGACGTTGAAGAAGAGGACCGGGGAGATCATCGGCAGCGTGATGTTCCAGAACCGGCGCAGCGTGCCCGCCCCGTCGACCTCGGCCGCCTCGTAGAGCTCGCGCGGGACCTGCTTGAGGCCGGCCAGGAAGATGACCATGGGGGCGCCGAACTGCCAGACGGTGAGCGCCACCAGGCTGTAGATGATCATGTCCGGATCGCCGGTCCAGCCGCCGACGTCGATGCCGAAGATCTCCTGTGTACGGTCGACGATCGCGTCGTCCGAGAAGATCGCCTTCCAGACGATCGCGACGGAGACGCTCGCGCCGATGAGCGAGGGCGCGTAGAAGGCGGCCCGGTAGAAGGCCTGCCCGCGCCGGCTCTGGGCGAGCAGCAGGGCCACGCCGAGGGCGGCGATCAGCTTGAGCGGCGTGCCGACGGCGACGTACCAGAGCGTCACCTGCACCGAATGGCGCCAGCGCGGATCGTCGAACATCTCGGAGAAGTTGTCGAGGCCGATCCACCGGGGCGCGTCGAACAGGTTGTAGTCGGTGAAGGCGAAGTAGAGCGAGGCGCTCATCGGGCCCGCTGTGAGCAGCAGGAACCCGGCGATCCAGGGGGACATGAAGAGATAGCCGGCCAGGTTCTCCCGGCGCCGCCGCCGCGTGAGGGCGGCGGGGCGCTCGGGCTGCACCGGACCGTGCCGCGGCTCGGAGTCCTGGGACAGGCCCTCCATCGCAGGGGCGTGTGTCACGGTGGTTCCCATCAGGTGCCGAGAGCCGTCTTCGACTCGGTGAAGAACTGCTTGACGGCTTCCGCCACGGACCTCTTGCCCAGACCCAACTCCTCGGCGATGCGCAGGAACGCCGACTCGCAGATGTCCGCGCCGTTCGGGTGCGGGGTGATGGGCTCGAGAACGCCGGACGTGACGAGGGACTGCTCGTACGCGGCTATCGCCTGGTTGACCGGGTCGGTCGGCTTGTACGCGTCGAACTGGGCCTGCGTCGCGGGCACGCCCCGGTCGTAGCCCATGATCTTGGCGACCTCGGGGTCGTGCACCATGAAGTCGATGAACTGGGCGACTTCCTTGGGGTGCCGGGTGCGCTTGGAGGCGCTCAGCATCAGGGAGCCGAGGTACTGGCCGGTCTTCTTGCCGTCCGTCGTGGGGATGGGGGCGAGGCCGTACTCGCTCTTGCCCTCGGCGGTGTAACGGACGGTGAAGTTGTCCCAGGTGAACTCGCCGCCGGCGAGCTCCGCGGCGACCGCCGACTTGGGCTTGATCTGGGCGACCTTCTTGGGGTCGGAGTAGAGGCCCTCCTCGACGCCCTTCCTGGCCTTGGTCCACCAGTCCGTCAGATCCGCCTCGCTGAAGCCGAGTCCGTCCTCGGTGAAGAACGCCTTGCCGTTCTGGCGCAGGTAGAGGTCGTAGAGGTACATGACGCCGTACATGCCGCTGTCACCGGCACGGCCCGTCCTGTCGCGGATCTTCTTCATCGCCGCGTCGAAGTCGTCCCAGGTCCAGCCCTGCTCCGGCTTGATGCCGGCGCGGGTGTAGACGGGCTTGTCGATGACCAGGGACATGGAGTTCGAACCGACCGGAACGCCGAGGAGCTTGCCGTCGACCTCACCGAACTTCTCAAGGCCCGCGCGGAATCCCTCCATCCGGAGGTTGCCGGCCTCGGCCTGCTCGCTGAGATCGAGCAGTACGTTCTTCGCGTCGTATTTCCGGAGGAAGCCGATGGCATTCTGGAACACGTCCGGCGGATTCCCGCCGGAGGCTTGGGTGTTGAACTTCTTCCAGAAGTCGAGATAAGGCTGGAAGTCCGTTTTCACCTTGATCTTCGGGTACTTCTTGTGGAAGAGCGCGATGGTCTTGTTGATTCTCTCGGCCCGGTCTTCCGCACCCCACCACGCATAACGGATCGTCACCGTCCCGTCCGCGGAGGCCCCTCCGTCGCCACCGCACCCGGCCGTCGCGGCCAACCCCAGCGTGGCCGCCGTGGCTCCGGCCGCCTTCAGGATCGTACGTCTCTCAACATTCCTGCCGTTCACCACGGTTGGACCTCCCCGCGCGTCGTCCCGCTCGCATGAATCGTTTCAAGTAAGCGCTTGCTGGCACAAGGTACGGAGGGGTCGAGAGTGCGTCAATGATTCGGACAAGAATTTCTTGCCGAAACGGTGGGTGACGGAGCGGGCCAGGCTGGTGAGCGCCGGGGCGGGGTCCGGCGATGCCGCTGGTGACGGCCGGGTGACCGAAGCACCGACAAGGAGGGGCGAGCGGGGCCGGCTTCGGGCGCGACCGGAAGTCGACGGTAGGGGTGGCGGGAGGG
>NZ_JAIGQA010000339.1:0-2495 GCF_019733245.1 Streptomyces sp. WAC04114 | reverse complement strand
GCAATCCGTCCCAGCCGTCACACCGTCCAGCGCATCCGTCACCTCGCTCCCACCAGCACCGCCGAAACGACAACCCACCGTCAGAGAGTGCAGGTCAAAGCGCACCTCAGGGGAGAAAACGACCTCTTAAGACTCGTTTCACATTGCGTCGCTACCGTACGGCTCCCGAGGATGAGGAGACCGGACGGAGGCTGGACGTGACGCGCGGAGGACATGGACTGGCCCGAGTGGCCGTCGTCGTACGGGCTGGAGCGGCCCCGCTGTGGTGGCTGGGCTTTCTCGCGGCGGGCATCGGCCTGCTCGCACCGGGCCTGACCGGACGCCGCATCGGCGTCCTGGCCGGAGCGGCCCTCTTCGTCCTGGCGGCAGCGGTGGTCGCGTGCGCACGCCGCAAGCGCTACGCGGCCCTGGCCGCGGCCGCGTCGCGGGCCGGCAAGCACGACGTGCTTCAGGACCGCGCGGTGACGGTACGCAACTGGCGTAGGGGCCACCGCTGGTGGCTCCTCCTCGCCTTCCTCTCCGCCCTGGGCAGCGCCTTCGCGGCCCCGGCGGCCGGGGGCCTGCTCCTGGCCGGCTGCGGCGCGGGCCTGTGGCTGAAGTCGGCCTGGCTGGGCCGCCGCGAGCAGACCGACGAGGCACTGCTGTGGGTCCGCGTGGACTGGCTCCGCGGCGGAGCGGCCCACCCGACCGGCAAGCGCGTGAAGGCGTACCGCAGCACGGGCATCGCGGCCGGGGACGCGTCCCCGGGAGGCGCCCGAAGGAAATCGCCGACGCTGGTGTGACCGGGCAGGGGCCGACCCACCCGGGGCGCTGGGCGTTCGTGTGATCCGGCGGCGGCGCATGCCCCCAGGGGCGCGGGGCTGTGTCGATGTGCTGCTCCGCCGCGTGAGCGCGACAAGCGCCCACGCACTCGAGGCCGAAACCCTGCGGAACCCGCCACCGCGCCGAAACCCTACGGAACCTCCGACCCCGCTCGCGTCAACGCGTCCACCTGCGCCCCACCCGACTCCGCGACGACCTCCTCCACGGTCTGAGCCCGCCGCACCGTCGCGAACCGCCCTCCCGGCAGGAACCCGTACACCCCGGGCCGCACCAGCGAGTTGTACCCGTAGTGATGGGCGAAGTAGTACGCCCCGGTGTCCAGCGCCGCCGCGTAATCCCCCTGCTCCAGCAGCGGCATGGACCGCCCCTCCGCCAGCAGGTCCCCCGCGAAACAGGCCGGTCCCGCGATGTCCTGCACCACCGTCGGCCCCTCCTTCGGCCGCCCCTTCGCGTCGTACGCGGAGATCCGCAAGGGCCAGCTCCCCGGCGCGTACACCGTCCGCGCGGCCACCTGCACCCCGGCGTGCGTCACCGCCACCGCCCGACCGCCGGAGGTCTTCGCGTACTCGACCCGCGCCACCACCGTCCCGTGCTTGGCCAGCAGTGACCGCCCGAACTCGGTGACCAGCCCGTACCGTCCGTCGAGCAGCCCCGGCACCTCCTCGGCCAGCAGCCGCGCGTACTGCGCGTAGGTCGGCTCCGTCGCCTCCGACGCGAAGTTCACCGGCAGGCCGCCGCCGATGTCGAGCGTGTCGACCTGGCGCCGCCCGGAGCGCCGGTTGATCTCCTCCGCCAGCGCGTACGTCTCCGCCACGCCCCGGGCCATCAGGGCCAGCGGGATGCCCTGGGAGCCGGTGTGCGCGTGCAGCCGGGTCAGCCAGGGCCGGTCCAGATACGCCTGGACGACCCACTCCCGGGCCCCTTCGTCGCGCAGCGCCACCCCGAACTTCGAGGTGGCCGTCGCCGTGGACAACGCCTCGATGGACCCCCCGCCGACCTGCGGATTCACCCGGATCCCCAGCGGGGAGCGGCTGGTCGAGGACCGCATCAGGGCGTCGATCCGGGCCAGCTCCTGAGGGTTGTCCGCGTTGACGGCGATGCCCAGGGACAGCGCCTCGCGCAGCTCGGCCGGCGTCTTCGCGGGCGAGTCGAGCACCGTCGCCTCCGGCGGCATGCCGGCCGCCCGCGCCAATGCCAGCTCACCCGGGCTCGCGACCTCCGCGCCGACGCCCTCCTCGCGCAGCAGCCGCAGGACCGGCACCAGCGGGGTCGCCTTCACCGCGAAGGCGTGCAGCACGGGCGTGCCCGGCGCCACCACCGCATCGAACGCCGCCCGCAGCTCCGCCGCCGACTCCCGGATGCCGGTGACGTCCAGCAGCCCGACGATCGGGCTGTCGGGCCCGAGCAGCCCTTGCTCCACGGCGGCCCGCACCGCCTCGTCCCGTCGCGCCGCCCGCCGGGCCCCGGTGTCGCCCGCCTCTTCCGTCTCGATGTGTGCGCCCATGCATCCAGCCAAACATCCACGGAGGCGCCGCGCCGAGGCCCCCACGTATTGACTAGCCCTATTCAGATGTCCAGGATGTGAATAGCCGCAGCAACACACCGCCGGGAGCACCACGCACCCCCCAGGAGGCAGACCATGTCAGGACCCCGCCCGCCCGTCTCCCTCCACC
>NZ_JAIGQA010000338.1:0-2531 GCF_019733245.1 Streptomyces sp. WAC04114 | reverse complement strand
AGCCCACACCCCCGCCCTCCGCCACCGCCGCGGACGGAGAGGGCGGCGGCGATGGTGGGGAGGATGCCGTCGCGGCGGTGGCGGAGGGCGGGGGTGTGGGCTGCCTCGGTGGCGCTCCAGCCGATGCGGGGGTCGCCGTTTCGTGGGTCGGTGGCGCGTGGGTCGCCGGCTTGGGTGCCGGTGCCGTGGGTGCCGCCTCGTGGGTCGCCGTTTCGTGGGTCGGCGGACCTGCCGGTGTGTGGTCCCGTCTGCGTGGCGTTCATGATCGTCTTCCCCTCCGTGCATCCCCCCGGGGGTCACAGACTGCCAAATGCCGTGGCTGGTGCGGAAGCTGGGGCGCGGCGACACGCCCATAGCGGGGTGTGCCGTCACGGTGGGGTGACGCCTGGTCACGGAAGCGGAGGGGGTGCCGACCGGTGCCGGTGACCGGTGTCGTCGTACCGCATAGGCTGTCGGCACCGCAGGCGATGCGGTGATCCGTTCGGGGCTCGATGCAGTGAACCGGAGGGTGATCCGTAGTCGGCGTGTGCAGTGACAGTCGATACGGGTCGTAGTGCGCCAAGGGTGGTCAATACGGGTCGTACAGAGTGCCGCAGGGGGCAACCGCCATGACGACAGGTCGGCTCGGGCAGCAAGCCGCGCCGCCGAACGCGGCCTACGCCGGGCAGGTCGTGCACTTCCCGGATCCGGTTCGGGCGGCGCGTCACCCGAGAGGGGTACGGGTCGACGAGCACGGTTACCCCGACTTCTCGGCTTACGCGCGCGCGGCCGCGGAGATCGCGGAGCCGCCGGAGGGTTTCGGTGTCGACGAGTTGCGGCTGACGGACTACGTGTCGGCGAACACGGCGCTGTCGGCGTCGGGGCACGAGTTGTGGGACACGGTGCCGGCGGTGGCGACGCCGCACGGCTGGACGTGGCACCACGTGGTGGGTACGCGGCGGCTGGAGCTGGTTCCGGTCGAGGTGAAGGCGTTGCTGCGGCATCACGGGGGTGTGGCGACGTCGGGTGTCGACCATTCCAAGCGGGGCACGCGGCCGTTGCAGGAGACGCGTCCGGCGCATTTCGGGTTGCCGAAGTCGGGTGTCGCGGTGACGGAGTCGCAGGTGCTGGGGGTCGAGGAGGATCTCGGCTACCGGTTGCCGGGTGCGTACCGGTCGTTCTTGAAGGCGGCGGGTGGCTGTGCGCCGGTGGGTGCCGTGCTGGACGCGGAGTTGGGGCTGCTGGTGGACCAGCCGTTCTTCACGGTGCGCGACGAGGCGGCGGTCAATGACCTGGTGTACGTCAACAAGTGTCTGCGTGACCATCTGACCAAGGACTATCTGGGGATCGCGTTCGTGCAGGGCGGGCTGCTGGCCGTGAAGGTGAAGGGCGAGCGGATCGGTTCGGTGTGGTTCTGCGCGTACGACGACGCCCGGGACGTGGATCCCTCGGTGCCGCCGGCGGAGCGCGTGGAGCGGTTGCTGCTGCCGTGCGGGGACGACTTCGATGTCTTCCTGTCGCGGCTGGCGGGCAATCCGCCGGAGTTGGAGACGGTGGCGAACCTGATGGTGGACGGCGGGTTCGCGCGTGTGGTGCCGGTGGGTGCGGTGTCGTCCTCGGCCGTGGGGGAGTGAGTCGGCGATGGTGACCTTCGCGCAGGCGCAGGAGCGCGCGGAAGAGTGGATCAATGGGGATGTGCCGTCGTACCAGCATCGTGAGGTGCGGGTGCGGGAGTTCGATCTCGGGTTCGTGGTGTGGGCCGAGGACCGGTCGGACGGGCCGCGGTCGGACGGTGGCGCGCAGCGGCTGGTGATCGCGCGGGACAGTGGCGAGGCGACGTTGTGGCCCGGGCTGCCGGTGGGTGAGGTGATCCGCCGGTACGAGGAGGAGTACGGCCGTCCGGACGCGGTGGACGAGCCGGCAACGGCGGCACCTGCCGCGCGGGTGGATCTGAATCAGACGTCGTTCCTGCTGACTCCGCCGGAGTGGTTGCAGGATGCGGCGGACAAGCTGGGGATTCCGGATCGGCGTGGTGCGGGTGCTGGAGCCGGGGGTGATGGGGCTTCTGCGGTCGGGGGGGCGGATTCCGGTTCGGGTGTCGGCGTCGGCGCGGGTGCGGGTTCGGGTGCCGGCGCGGGTTCGGGTGCGGGTTCTGCTTCCGGGCCGGTGGCTGCCGTGCAGGGTGCGCCCGCCGCGCCGGGCAGTGGTGCCTCGTGGCCGGCGGCCGGGGGCGCTGACTCCGGTGCCGACGGCGACGCGGGTGCCTCCGGGGCGCCGGCGGCGCCGGGCGTGCCTGCGGGGGCTACGCCCTGGGCCGGTACGGACACCAACGCGGATGCCGGTGACGACCGTTCCGTGCCGCTGCCGGCGACGGTTTTCGCGCCGCCGTTGAGCGGGGCCGACAGCGACGGCGACAGCGCGCCGCCTTCGGCGACGCCCGAGGCCAAGACGACGCTGATGTCGGGCGGCAGTCAGCTGCCGCCGACGGCGCTGTCGCCGGCGGTCGACGACCCGAACGCGCAGGGGCCGGGGGCGACGCCGGCGCCGGGGGC
>NZ_JAIGQA010000337.1:0-2611 GCF_019733245.1 Streptomyces sp. WAC04114 | reverse complement strand
CCATCCGACACCGGCACCGCCCCCTCCCGGCCCGCCGGTGACCACTCCGAGGCCGCGTTCCCGGCCCGGGGACTGGTGATGCTGGGAGAGCCGCAGGTCGGGGCCTACGCGCTGGCCGCCCGGCGGCGTCTGGAGCTGCTGTCCGAGGCCAGTACCCGCATCGGCACCACCCTGGACGTGCGCCGCACCGCCGAGGAACTGGCCGAGACCGCGATCCCCGGGCTGGCCGACTTCGTCACCATCGACCTGCCCGACGCCGTGCTGCGCGGCGAGGAGTCCGCCGACCCTCTCGCCGACCTGCGCCGCACAGTCGTCCACGGTGTTCGCGAGGGCCTGCCCTTCACGCCTCCCGGCGAGCGCATCGACTTCGGCCCGACCACGCCGCAGCTGCGCTGCCTCAGCAGTGGCGAAGCCGTGCTGGAGCCGGACCTGAAGGCCGCCGCGGGCTGGCTGGCCCAGGACCCTCAGCACACCGAGCGCCTGCTGGCCCACGTCCACTCCCTCATCGCGGTGCCGCTGGTCGCCCGCGGTGTCGTCCTGGGCGTCGCCGGCTTCTACCGCGCCGGGAGCTCCTTCGGGGACGACGACCGCTCCCTGGCCCAGGAACTCGCCTCCCGGGCCGCCCTGTCCATCGACAACGCCCGGCGCTACACCCATGAGCGCACCATGGTCCTGGCCCTCCAGCGCAGGCTCCTCCCGCACGGCCTGCCCGACCAGGACGCCGTCGAAGTGGCCCATCGCTACCTGCCCGCCGAATCCGACGTGGGCGGCGACTGGTACGACGTCATCCCCCTCTCCGGTGCCCGCGTCGGCCTCCTCGTCGGCGACGTCGTGGGCCACGGCATGCTCTCCGCGGCCACCATGGGCCGGCTGCGCACCGCCGCGCGCAGTTTCGCCGAGCTCGACTTCCCGCCGGACGAGGTCCTCACCCACCTGGACAACCTCGTCGGCCGCCTGGATCGTGAGGACCGCGACGGTCAGGGCGTCGGCGTCATCGGCGCGACCTGCCTCTACGCCGTCTACGACCCGACCGCGCAGCGGTGTCTGATGGCCCGCGCCGGACACCCGCCGCCCGCCCTCGTCCACCCCGACGGCACCGTGACCTACCCCGACCTGCCCGCCGGGCCCCCGCTCGGCCTCGGCGGCCTGCCCTTCGACGCCGTCGAGGTGGACCTGCCCGCGGGCAGTCAGCTGGTCCTGTACACCGACGGGCTCATCGAGGACCGGCACCGCGACGTCGACCTGGTCCTGGAGCAGTTGTGTGAGGCCCTGGCCCATCCCGAGCGGGCCCCGGAGGACACCTGCCAGGCGATCCTGGACACCGTTGCACCCGCCCACCCCCACGACGACATCGCGCTGCTCGTCGCCCGTGTGCACGCCCTGGACCCCGAACGCATCGCGACCTGGGAGCTGTCCGCCGACCCGGCCCTCGTCGGAGAGGTCCGGGCGGCCGCCATGCGGTGGCTGTCCGACCGGGGGCTCGACGAGGCCGCGTTCGCCGCCGAGCTGATCCTCAGCGAGCTGATCACCAACGCCATCCGGCACGGCGCCGAACCCATCCGGGTGCGGCTGCTCTACCGCCGGACGCTGATCTGCGAGGTCTCCGACTCCAGCAACACCGCGCCGCACCTGCGCCGGGCCGCCAGTACGGACGAGGGTGGACGCGGTCTGTTCCTGGTGGCGCAGCTCTCGCAGAGCTGGGGCACGCGCTACCTGCCCGAGGGCAAGGTCATCTGGGCCGAGTGCGGGCTCGACGCGGCGTGACGCGGCCACCGGCCCGGACGGCGGCGGGCCGAAAGATGCCCTAAATGCTGTAATTTGATCGGGTGCGTGACGCTCCCGACACACCCCCGAAGGCGGCTTCGTCCTTCGGGCCGGAACCCCTCGTCCGGATCCGCGGACTCGGCAAGCGGTTCGGCGGCACCGTCGCGCTGGCCGGAGTCGACCTCGACGTCCGCCCCGGCAGCGTCCTCGCCCTGCTCGGTCCCAACGGCGCCGGGAAGTCCACGCTCATCAAGATCCTGGCCGGGGTCCACCGCGCCGACGCGGGGCAGGTCACCGTCGCCGGGGAACCCCTCGGCAGCCCCACCGCCACCCGGAGCATGTCGTTCATCCACCAGGACCTCGGTCTCGTGGAGTGGATGACCGTCGCCGAGAACATCGCCCTGACCACCGGGTACGGGCGCCGGACCGGGCTGATCTCCTGGCGGCGCACCCGCGCGCGCTGCGTCCAGGCGCTGGGGATCGTCGCCGCCCACCTCGATCCGGACGCGCCGGTCTCGGACCTGCCGCCGGCCGACCGCTCGCTGGTCGCGATCGCCCGGGCCCTGGCGGCCCGCGCGCGGCTCATCGTCCTCGACGAGCCGACCGCCCGCCTGCCCGCCGCGGACTGCACCCGGCTCTTCCGCGTCCTGCACGATCTGCGCGACCGCGGACACGCGATCCTCTACGTCAGCCACCGCCTGGACGAGGTGTACCGGGTCGCCGACACCTTCGTCGTCCTGCGGGACGGCCGCGTCGTCAGCCACGGCCGCCTCGCAGGCCACAGCCCCGAGCGCCTGGTCCGCGACATCGTCGGCGAGGTCGACGAGCCGGCCCCCCACCGCCCCAC
>NZ_JAIGQA010000336.1:0-2619 GCF_019733245.1 Streptomyces sp. WAC04114 | reverse complement strand
CTGCCAACCAGAGCGCCACCGCCCGAAGCGCCACCGTCCGGAGCGCCACCGACCAGAGCACCCAAGGCCCGGGCGTCGCCCGGGCCTTGGGTGCTCTGGTCGGTGGCGCTCCGGACGGTGGCGCTTCGGGCGGTGGCGCTCTGGTTGGCAGCGCTCCCGTCGGTGGCGCTCTGGTCGGTGTCCTCGAGGCCGTGGGGGCCGTCGGTGCTCCGGTCGGTGTCCGTGAGACCTGGCGCTGTCTCGGTGCTTTGGGTGTTCTCGGTTCTCGCCGCTGGTGTGGCGCGGGGACGAGTCATTTGGTGTGGCTCCCCTCAGGGGTGGCGGAGGGAGCGCCGTGGGGTGGCGCGGCCTGCTGGAGGGCCGGAGCGGTGGCAGGCGGCAGGGTGGCCGCGGTCCGCTCGGCATGGCGGAGGAACGGGAGGGAGTGCGCGGCGAAGTGCGGTCCGGCGTGGGAGTGGCGGGGCAGCTCGACGACGATCAGGCCCTGGTAGCCGGTGGCGGCGAGCGCCGCCAGGACCGGCGGGAAGTCGATCTCCCCGTCCCCGAAGGGGAGGTGCTCGTGGACGCCGCGCCGCATGTCCTCGATCTGGACGTGCCGCAGCCAGGGGGCGGCGGCGCGCACGCAGTCGGCGGGAGAAAGGGGTTCGAGGCACTGGCAGTGGCCGATGTCCAGGGTGAGGCCGAGGGGTTCGGGGTCACCGAGGGCCCTGCGGAGGTGATGGAAGTCAGTCAGGGTGGAGAGGAGGTGGCCCGGCTCGGGTTCGACGGCGAGCGGGATGCCCGCGGTGGCGGCGACGTCCAGGACGGGAGTCAGGGTCTCGGCGAGGCGTTTCCACGCGGTGTCCGTGTCGGTGCCCTCCGGGACGAGACCGCTGAAGCAGTGCACCGCGTGGGCGCCGAGGTCGGCGGCGACCTGGACGGCCCGGACGAGCAGGTCGACGCGGCGGGCCCGGTCCTCCGAGTCCGGGTCCAGCAGGGACGGACCATGCTTGCGGCGGGGGTCGAGGACGTAGCGGGCGCCCGTCTCGATGGTGACGCCCAGCCCGAGCGCGTCCAGCCGCTGCGCCACCCGGCGGGTGCGGGCGGCGAGGTCGGGGGCGAGCGGGTCGAGGTGCATGTGGTCGAGGGTCAGTCCCACGCCGTCGTAGCCGAGGTCGGCGAGGAGGCCGAGGGCATCGACGAGCCGGAGGTCGACGAGACCGTTGGTGCCGTAGCCGAAGCGGAGGGGAGGGAGGGCGCCGGGCTGGGCGAGGGAAGCGCTGAGTGAGGCGTCGGGCCGGGCTGGGGCGGTACCGGGCGAGGTGGCCGGCTGGGCGTCAGGGGTCGGTGAGGCGGCCGTGGCACGGCTCTTCGAGGCATCGGCATCGGCATCGGCGCTCATGTGACGCTCACCTTCTTCGCGAAACGGGCTCCGAGGGGGGCGAGCGCGGCGATGAGGAGTGCCGTGACCGTGCCCCGGGAGCGAGCGGTGAGGGCGGCCTGGAGAGGGATCGTGGCGCGGATGCCGGCGCCGACGGCACGTTGGGTGAGAGGAGGTGAGGGATTCAGGGTGGCGTGGAAGTAGGGGCGGGCGGTCGTCGCGGCGTAGGCGGCACCGAGGGCGGTGGTGAGCAGCGCTCCGGAGTCCCGCCCCGTGAACCGGTCGGCCCGGAGACCTGCCGGCCTGGGCCCGGTTGCCGACCAGGGCCTGTTCGCCGGCCTGTGCCCGGTCGCCAGCCTGTGCCCGGTCGCCAGCCTGTGCCCGGTCGCCGGCCAGTGCCCGGTTGCAGGCCGGCGGCCTGTCGTCGGCCCCCCGGAGCTGCGGCGCGTCACCAGTCGGGTCAGAAAGGCCGTCGTCGCGAGGGCTGCCAGAGGTGGCAGGGGTGAGCCGCCCTGGGCCTCCTGGCGGGAGACCGTGGTGACGGCGAGGGTGTGGGTGCCGAGGAGGGCGGCGGAGGGCAGGGCTGGGCAGGTGCTGCCACTCGTGGCGGCGGCTCCCAGGAGCAGGTCGAGGCCGCGTGCCGTGCCCATGACCATGGGCCCGGCGGGTGTGTGCTTCAGGCCGAGGTCGTACGCCCAGACGGTCGCCGCGAGGGGTGCGGCGACGGCCAGGGCCGGGCGGCCCGCCCGGGCGGCGAGGGCCAGTCCGGCTCCGGTGAGGGCGCAGGCCACCGTGAGGGCTGCGGCGGGCCGGATGCGGCCGGAGGGCAGAGGGCGGTGCGGGCGTTCGACGGCGTCCACGTCGCGGTCGGCCCAGTCGTTGAGGGCCATGCCGGCCTCGTACAGGCAGAGGGAGGAGCCGATGGCGAGCAGGGTGCGGGAGTTGGGGGAGGCGCCGGTGGCGGCCGTCCCGGCCAGGGCGTCTCCGGGGACACTGAACAGGGCGGGCAGACGCAGGAGTTCGGCCCATGCGCGACCCCGGTGCGAGCGACCGGGGCATGCGCAGAGCGGTGCGTCATCGGCAGTGGCCCGAGGAGCGGCAATGGGCGCCCCGTCGGGGCATCCGCAAGGGCTCTCGCGCAGGTTCACAGGGCTTCTCCCGGCGCCCCGGGGCCACTCACCGGCCCCACGTCACGGACGTCGTCGTCGCTTTCTCGCTCGCCTTCTCGCTTGCCTTCACTTTGGGCGTCTCCCCCGCCC
>NZ_JAIGQA010000335.1:0-2711 GCF_019733245.1 Streptomyces sp. WAC04114 | reverse complement strand
GGGGGGTGGTGAAGGCCAGTTGGCGGCGCACGGGCCGCACGGGGAGGGGGACGCCGGCCAGGTCGCCGATGTGGGCCGACCAGGCGCCGGCGGCGCAGACGACGGTGGCGCAGTCGATGCGTCCGCGGTCGGTGCGGACGGCCGTGATCCGGTCGCCGGCGGTGTCGAATCCGGTGACGGTGGTGTGGGTGGCGAGGACGGTCCCGGCCCGGGCCGCCGCCCGCGCGTAGCCCTGGACGACGAGGCCGGGCCGGGCGTGCCCGTCGGCGGGCGAGTGGGCGGCGGCGACCAGTCCGTCGGTGCTGACGTAGGGGCACAGGCGGCGGGCCTCCCCGGGGGTGATCATGCGGCTGGGGACTCCGAGGGAGTTCTGCAGCCGGACGCCCGCCTCGAAGTCCGCGGCCTGTTCGTCGGTGGTGAGGAGGAAGAGGTAGCCGACGGTGTCGAGCCGGATGTCGGCTCCGGGGCGCTCGGGGAAGTCGCGGAAGGCGCGCAGGCTCCGGCTGCCCAGTTCGATGTTGAGCGGGTCGGAGAAGTGGGCCCGTACGCCGCCGATCGGTTTGCCGGAGCTCCCCCGGCCCAGCTCGCCGCGCTCCACGACGACGATGTTCCGCACTCCGGCCTCGGCCAGGTGGAAGGCGACGGACGTGCCCATCACACCGCCGCCGATGATCACGACGTCGGCGGTGCGGGGGACGGTGGGGAAGACGGGGGAGGAGGTCAACGGGCCATCCCTTCCGGGGTTCTGCACGTCGGAACGCCATCGTGCGCCGCGGTGGCCCCCGGCGTCGAGGACCGGAGGGTGGCCGCCCGCCGGAGCGTCCGGCAGGAGCCGGTGAGTGACGTCCACCGCCGGGACCAGGTGCCCGTGGGCGGCCCGGGGCCGCGGTCGGCCCGACTCCGGTGACTTTGCCATCTCTTTACAACCCGCCCCGGTGCCGCCTCGTCTCTCCGCACGAACTGTCACCCCGCCCGCCGACCGTCGGGCGGACCGACGAAGGAGTGCGATTCCATGCGCCGAACTGTCCTGAGCGTCCTGGCCCTCGCGGGCACCGCCGTCCTCATGGGCACCGGGCCCGCGTTCGCAGACGGGCCGGCGACCCCGAGCCCCGTCCCCTCGGACGCCGCTCCCTCCACCCGGCCGGCGGAGAGCGCGGAGCCGACCCGGGCACCCGAGCCGGCCCGCAAGACGCCCAGCGCGGAGCCGACCCGGGCACCGGCCGACGGCCAGGTCTCGGTGCGGCCGAGCGGCGCGCCCGACACCGGTGTGGCGGGGACCGACGCCTCCGGGACCGGCGGTACGGCGGTCGGCGCGGGCGCCGCCGCGGTGCTCGCCCTGGGCGGCGGCACGGTCTTCGTCGTGCGGCGCCGCCGGGCTACCGGGGCATGAGCTCGTTCTCCAGGCGCGCGTTCACGGCCGGGGCACTCGCGTCCCTGCTGACGGCGTGCGGGAGCCACGGCAACGGCGCACCCCGGCCGACGGCCACCGCCCGGCCGGTCCCGGCGAAGAAGGCCCGCCCCCTGGCCCGTTCGGTCCCGGTGCGGCTGCTGATCCCGGCCATCGGCGTCGACACCCCGGTCATCCGGCTGGGCCTGGCGGCCGACGGCACGGTGCAGGTGCCGCCGGTCACGGCCCACGACCGGGCGGGCTGGTACCGGCACTCGCCGACGCCCGGCGCGCGGGGCCCGTCGGTGATCCTCGGCCATGTCACGGTCGGCCCGTACGGCGACGGCGTCTTCCGCCGGCTCGCCCGGCTGCACCGGGGCGACCGGATCCTGGCGCGCCTGGAGAACGGCACCGCGGCGGAGTTCGCCGTCACGGCGGTGCGGACCGTCCCGAAAACCGACTTCCCGGCCGACGACGTCTACGGGTACGTGGACCGCCCGGAGCTGCGGCTGATCACGTGCGGCGGAGCGCGGACCGGCGACGGCTACGCGGACAACGTGATCGTGTTCGCGGCGCTGAGCGGTGCGAAGTCCCCCACCTCTGGAGAGCGTTGAAACGGTCCCGCGAGAAGGCAGCGTCCGAGCTGTTCGCCGCCCTCTACCCGCGCCTCGCCGGCTGGTGCCGCCGGCTCGTCGACGACGACGGGACGGCCCACGAGATCGCCTCGGAGGCGTTCACCCGGCTCTGGGCCCGCTGGACGTCCGTGGAGGAGCCGCGCGGGTTCCTCTACGTCACCGCGGCCAACCTGGTCCGGGACCACTGGCGCAAGCTGGAGCGCGAGCGCCGGGCCATGCACCGCGTCACCTCGGAGGCCGCCGTGCGCCCCCATCCCGAACAGGCCGACCCGTCGGTGCGGTTGCTCGTGCAGTCGCTGCCCGAGCGACTGCGCGTGCCGATCCTCCTCCACTACTACGCTGACATGCCGATCCGGGAGGTGTCCGCGCTGACCGGGCGCAAGGAAGGAACCGTCAAGGCCGACCTGCACGCGGCCCGGGAACTGCTCCGCGTCCACCTGAGGAGAAGCCTTGACCACACGCCTTGACGACGACGGCCCGGAGTCCGGCCCCGACGACCCGCTCGCCGTGATCCTGCGCCCCTCCTCCCCCGACTATCTGGGCGCGCCCCCCGGCCAGTACGAGACGATCCGCCGCCGGGCGACCCGCCGCCGCCTGCTGCGCACCGCGGCCGGGGCGGGCCTGTGCTGCGTCGCGGCCGTCCTCATCGCCGTCCCCCTGCGCCACACGGCACCCGAGCACCCGACAAC
>NZ_JAIGQA010000334.1:0-2717 GCF_019733245.1 Streptomyces sp. WAC04114 | reverse complement strand
GTCCTGCGCCCGACCCGTGCACGCCCCGCTCACGGACGCCCCAGTCGAACTGGCCCTGCCTCCGAAGCCCCCTGCGGTGGATACCCCCGCCATGGCCCCCCGCGGCCCGACTCACTCACGAACACCCGACCGTACGCGCCCCGCGCGGGGCCCGTACGGTCGGGTGTTTGTGAGTGAGTCGTGCCGCGGGGGCCGTGGAGGGGGCGTCCACAGTGGGGCGTTCCGAGGCGGGGCCGATCTGGCGGGGGCGTCCGTGAGCGAGGTGCCCCCCGGGCCGGTGTCCGTGCTGTTGAGGGGGTCTTCGCCGGAGCGGATACCGCCCGTCCCGTGAGATGCCCCCGCACCGGTTCGCCTCCATCGGCGTCCGCCGGTTAGGTTGCCCTCATGACCGACACGACTGCTTCTCGCACCACCGGCGCGGTGGCCGCCGGCCTCGCCACGATCGCCGCCGACGGCACCGTTCTCGACACCTGGTTCCCCGCGCCCGAGCTGGCCGACCAGCCCGGCCCGTCCGGCACCGAGCGGCTGTCCGCCGAGCGTGCCGCGGAGCTGCTCGGCGGTGGCGCGACCGCTGCGATCGGCCCGGACGCCCGCCGGGGCGTCGAGGTGGTCGCGGTCCGCACGGTCATCGCCTCGCTCGACGAGAAGCCGATCGACGCGCACGACGCCTACCTGCGCCTGCACCTGCTCTCCCACCGCCTGGTCAAGCCGCACGGCCAGAGCCTGGACGGCATCTTCGGCTTCCTCGCCAACGTCGCCTGGACCTCGCTCGGCCCCGTCGCCGTCGACGACCTCGAGAAGGTGCGGCTCAACGCCCGCGCCGAGGGCCTGCACCTTCAGGTGACCTCCGTCGACAAGTTCCCGCGCATGACGGACTACGTGGCCCCCAAGGGCGTCCGGATCGCCGACGCCGACCGGGTCCGCCTCGGCGCCCACCTCGCCGAGGGCACCACCGTCATGCACGAGGGCTTCGTCAACTTCAACGCCGGCACGCTCGGCACCTCGATGGTCGAGGGCCGCATCTCCGCCGGCGTCGTGATCGGCGACGGCTCGGACATCGGCGGCGGTGCCTCCACGATGGGCACCCTCTCCGGCGGCGGCAACGTCATCATCTCCATCGGCGAGCGCTGCCTGATCGGCGCCGAGGCGGGCGTCGGCATCGCCCTCGGCGACGAGTGCGTCGTCGAGGCCGGCCTCTACGTCACCGCCGGCACCCGCGTCACCATGCCCGACGGCCAGATCGTCAAGGCCCGTGAGCTGTCCGGAGCCTCCAACATCCTCTTCCGCCGCAACTCGGTCACCGGCACCGTCGAGGCCCGGCCGAACAACGCGGTGTGGGGCGGCCTGAACGAGATCCTCCACAGCCACAACTGACGGCCCCGGGCCTTCCCGTACGACTGAGGGCCCCGGGCCTTCCCGTACGGATGACCCGGCGTGACCTCGCGGTGGTTTTGGCAGATGAACGGGTGGACGCAGTGTCCGATCAGACGCCGAACCGACGAAACGAGGACCGAGGCATGAGGAACGAGCAGGGGCAGGCCGGGGCGCGCCGGCTGGCCGGGGTGGTCGCGGCACTGGCGGTGTGCTGGCTTCCTGCGGGGGTCGCGCACGCCGACGAGACCAACACCGGCTCGCACAACGGCCACCGGGTCGGTCTGATCAACGTCAACGTCGGTCAGATCGACGACCCGGCGGAGGACGTGCTGGAGCACACGCTGCTCTTCGGTGACGGGTACGCCTGGAACTGAACCATCCGGAGCAGTGGGGACGGCCCGTGCCGCAGATGACTGCGGTGCGGGCCGCCGTTCCGGGATGCCCACCGAACCCGGCGAGAAGTTCTACGACTTCCCCGGCAGGGAAGTCTCCGCGCCCGCGCTGGAACGCCACCGGGGCTGGTCCGTGGACGCGGGGGTGTCAGCAGTGGGAGGTGCGCGGGCAGCAGCTGCTCGCCTGTGCGGACGGGAACTCGCTCGTCGCCTGGGACATCGGTCGGGACGGGAACGAGCTCCATCAGCGGCTGGTCCTCGTGACCATCGGTGGTGAGAAGACGATCTCGCTCAGCGGCTTCCGGTCGCCCAAGGACAACACCAAGGGGCCGGTGCGGCATTTGTGTAGCTCCACTTAATTTTTCTACCGCTTCTAGGTAAGTGATGCTTCATGGCTGGCGCCAGGTGCGCACAGTCGTCTCCGCTGGGGTAGCCGCGGGGCCGTCCGGGTACTCGGGTGGTCCTGACTTCGGGAGGAGGCGGAACCGTGACCGGGACCATCGATCATCGGGCCGTGCACGACGAGCGCCGCTCCGTGGGTGAGCTCGTCGGGCAGGCCACGGAGCAGCTCTCCACGCTCATGCGGCAGGAAGTGGCACTCGCCAAGGAGGAGCTGGCCGAGAAGGGGCGGCGTGCGGGGCGCGGCGGCGGGCTGCTCGGGGCGGCGGGTGCCGTCGCGTACGCCGGGCTGCTCGTTCTGTCCGGTGCGGGTGTCGCGGCGCTGTCGCTGGTGCTGCCGGTGTGGGCTGCGGCGCTGATCGTGACGGGGGTGCTGTTCGTGATCGCGGCCGTGCTGGCGGCGACCGGGCGGGCGCAGCTGCGGCGGGCCGCGCCGCCTACGCCTGAGCAGGCTCTCGGGAGTGTCAGGGCGGACGTGGAGGAGATCAAGGAGAGGGCGCACCGATGACGGAAGCGACGGGTGGGGCGAAGGGGCCCGATGAGCTGCGGCGG
>NZ_JAIGQA010000333.1:0-2941 GCF_019733245.1 Streptomyces sp. WAC04114 | reverse complement strand
GGGAGCACTTCGCGGGGGCGGCTGCTGCCGGCTGAGTGGTGCCTTCGCCTTCGCCTTCGCCTTCGCCTGGAGGGTGGGTCGGGGCCGCGCCGGGGGGTGTCCGTCCTCGGAACGGCGCGATGGACCTCGATACCGACTGACTGTTCGTTGACGCGCCAACCGCTGGGGGCGGACACCCCCCCGACACGGCCCCTTGCGTACGACGGCGGGTGCGGGTGCGTCTCGGTGCCTACTGGGCCGTGGGAGAGGCTGTCGGGTCTTGTGGCGCCGCCCGCTTGATCGCGGCGTCGCGCTTGCGGACGTACCAGATGCCGATCAGTCCGAGGCCGCCGCCGGCCAGGCACGTCCACACCCACCAGGCGTGGCCGTGGTCGTCGAACCAGCCGTAGAAGGGGAGCTGGATGAGGAAGAGGACGAACCACAGGATGGTGCCGCCGGTGATGGTGGCGACCACGGGGCCCTCAAGGGGCTCCGGCGCCTCGTGTCTGGGGGTCCACTTCACCATGGGGAACAGCTTACGAGGCGATCAGGTCTACGCGCGGAGATGGCCGATCGCGGCCTTATATGTTCATACTGAAACGGTTTGTGTCTGACCACTTCTCTTCGTAGGAAACTCCAACACATGTCCTCCTCGGCTCCTGCCAAGGTCCCCGCCCCTCAGCAGCCGGGAGCCGGGCCCACGTTCGGCGCACTCGACCGCTTCTTCCGGATCTCCGAGCGGGGCAGCACCCTGCCCCGTGAGGTCCGCGGCGGTCTGGCCACCTTCTTCGCGATGGCCTACATCATCGTGCTGAACCCGATCATCCTCGGCAGTGCCAAGGACATGTACGGGCACCAGCTCGACAACGGGCAGCTGGTCACCGCGACGGCCCTCACCGCCGCCCTGACCACCCTCCTGATGGGCGTCATCGGCAACGTCCCGATCGCCCTGGCCGCAGGTCTCGGCGTGAACTCCGTCGTCGCCCTCCAGCTCGCCCCGCGCATGTCCTGGCCGGACGCGATGGGCATGGTGGTCCTCGCCGGGTTCCTGGTCATGCTGCTGGTCGCCACCGGACTGCGCGAGCGCGTCATGAACGCCGTGCCCTTCGGGCTGCGCAAGGCCATCTCCATCGGCATCGGCCTGTTCATCATGCTGATCGGGCTCGTGGACGCGGGCTTCGTCTCCCGGATCCCGGACGCCGCCCAGACCACCGTCCCGCTCCAGCTGGGCGGTGACGGTCACCTGAACGGCTGGCCGGTGCTGGTCTTCGTGCTCGGCGTGCTGCTGACCTTCGCGCTGATCGTGCGCAAGGTCTCCGGCGCGATCCTGATCTCCATCGTCGCCATGACGGTCCTCGCGGTGATCATCAACGCGGTGGCCAAGGTGCCGAGCTGGGGCCTGACCACGCCCAAGTGGCCCGGCAACCCGGTCGCGAGCCCCGACTTCGGGCTGATCGGGCAGGTCAGCCTGTTCGGCGGCTTCGGCAAGGTCGGCATGCTGACCGGCGTGCTCTTCGTCTTCACCGTGCTGCTGTCGTGCTTCTTCGACGCGATGGGCACGATCATGGGCGTCTCCGACGAGGCGAAGCTGACCGACGGCGAGGGGCAGATGCCCGGCATCAACCGGGTGCTGTTCGTCGACGGCCTCGCGGTCGCCGCCGGTGGCGCCAGCTCCTCCTCCGCGACCACCGCCTTCGTGGAGTCCACGGCGGGTGTCGGCGAGGGTGCCCGGACCGGTCTGGCGAACGTCGTGACCGGTGGCCTCTTCGCCGTAGCCCTCTTCCTGACGCCGGTCGCCACGATGGTCCCGTCCCAGGCGGCGACCCCCGCGCTGGTCGCGGTCGGCTTCCTGATCATGGCCGGGTCGGTCAAGGAGATCGACTGGGCGGACTACACGATCGCGATTCCGGCCTTCGTGACGATGGTGATGATGCCGTTCACCTACTCGATCACCAACGGCATCGGCATGGGCTTCATCACCTTCGTGGTGCTGCGGCTGGCGGCCGGACGGGTCCGGGAGGTGCCGGTGGCGATGTACGTGGTGTCGGCGGTGTTCGCCTTCTACTACCTGATGCCGGCGCTGGGTCTGACCTGATCCTCGTCACCGGAGTCGGGTGACCCGTAGAACCTCTCCGTCTCCTCCACCGCGGCCTGGAACCGGTGGTCGAAGTCATCTCGAATGAGCGTCCGGACGACATAGTCCTGGACGCTCATTCCCCTTTTCGCGGCATGGTGCCTGAGCCGTTCGAGCAGGTCGTGGTCTATTCGCAGGCTGAGCACGCTGGTCCCCATGGGCATGAGGGTCGCGGCAGCCTTCGGTGCGGTGGGCGGGGTTCCGCCGTGACGTCACCCATATGAGTGATGTCACGGTTCAGTGGCGGGGGTCACGGACGTTCCTGCGCGTTCCGCTGGTCTTTAGCGAGAGTAATGAGTTACGCTAAAGAACATGCCGGACCTCAGCCATGGCGACGACGTAGCCGCCGTGAACTCCCTCCGATCCGCAGTGATGCGGCTGTCCCGTCGGCTCAAGCACCAGCGGGTCGACGAATCGCTCAGCCCCACCGAGATGTCGGTGCTGGGCACCCTGTCGCTGTGCGGCAAGGCCACGCCGGGCGAGCTCGCCCGCAAGGAGCACGTCCAGCCGCCGTCGATGACCCGCATCGTGGCGCTGCTGGAGGCCAAGGGGCTGGTCCGGCTGGAGCCGCACCCCGAGGACCGGCGCCAGAAGGTCGTCACGCGCACCGAGCAGGCCGAGGCCATGCTCGAGGAGAGCCGCGCCAAGCGGAACGCGTTCCTGGCCACGCTGGTGGAGAACCTCGACGAGGACGAGTGGGCGAAACTCCGCGCCGCCGCCCCCGTGCTGGAGAAGCTCGCGCACCTGTAAGCAGTACGTCGCAAGGAGGCGAACCCTTTGAGTTCGGGACCCGGAGCAGCTTCCGCCCCCGCACCTGATCCCCACGAT
>NZ_JAIGQA010000332.1:0-2948 GCF_019733245.1 Streptomyces sp. WAC04114 | reverse complement strand
GAACCCCCACTGGCAGCCCCCGCAGCACTGACGCGGGCGCCTCCGGGAACCTCTCATCCCGCCCGAGCGCGGGGTGAGAGCAAAGTTCCCTCGCGGTCACCCACTGGCACAGGCAGGAAACGAGCCCTCCCTACCTTCGGGGTCAGTCACCGGAAGTACGACCGAGCCCCGGAGCACAGTGGAGGCGTCATGACAGGCCCTGGCACGGCACCCGTACCCCCGAGCAAGGGCGGACGCTGGATCCGGCAGTGGGATCCCGAGAACGAGACGTTCTGGAAGGAGACCGGGGAGAAGGTCGCCCGGCGGAACCTCTTCTTCTCCGTACTGTCCGAGCACATCGGCTTCTCGATCTGGACCCTGTGGTCCGTGCTCGTGCTGTTCATGGGCCCGGAGTACGGGCTGACCCCCGCCGACAAGTTCATGCTGACCTCGATGGTCACGCTGGTCGGCGCGGTCGTCCGCGTCCCCTACACCTTCGCCGTCGCCGTCTTCGGCGGGCGGAACTGGACGATCGTCTCGGCCGGCATGCTGCTGATCCCGACCGTCGCCGCGTTCACCGTGATGGAGCCGGGCACCTCCTTCTCCACCTTCCTGCTGGTCGGCCTGCTCGCCGGCGTCGGCGGCGGCAACTTCGCCTCCTCCATGACCAACATCAATGCCTTCTTCCCCCTGCGGAAGAAGGGCTGGGCCCTCGGCCTGAACGCGGGCGGCGGCAACATCGGCGTGCCGGTGATCCAGCTGGCCGCGCTCGCGATCATCGGCGCCGGCGGCGGGCCGCGCGTCCTGCTCGGCGTCTACATCCCGCTGATCGTCGTGGCCGCCGTGCTGGCCGCGCTGTTCATGGACAACCTGGAGAACGTCAAGAACGACACCGGTGCCGCCAAGGACGCCGCCCGGGACGCCCACACGTGGATCATGTCCCTCCTCTACATCGGCACCTTCGGCTCCTTCATCGGCTACAGCTTCGCCTTCGGCCAGGTCCTGCAGAACCAGTTCGGCCGCACGCCGCTGGAGGCCGCGTACGTCACCTTCATCGGCCCACTGCTCGGCTCGCTGATCCGCCCGCTCGGCGGCTGGCTCGCCGACCGGTACGGCGGTGCGAAGATCAGCCTGTGGAACTACGTGGCGATGGGTGTCGCGACGGCGGTCCTGATCGGCGCCTCCATGGAGAAGTCGCTGTCGCTGTTCACCGGGGCGTTCGTGGTGCTGTTCGTGCTCAGCGGGCTCGGCAACGGCTCGACGTTCAAGATGATCCCGGGCATCTTCCAGAACAAGGCCCTCGCCAAGGGGCTTCAGGGCGAGGCGGCGGCGGCCTACGGGCGGCGGCTCTCCGGTGCCTCCATGGGACTCATCGGCGCGGTCGGCGCGCTCGGCGGTGTCGGCATCAACCTCGCCTTCCGCCAGTCCTTCCTCTCCTACGGCTCGGGCACCGGGGCGTTCGTCGCCTTCCTCGCCTTCTACGCGGTGTGCTTCGCGGTCACCTGGGCCGTATACCTTCGCCGCACGACTCCCCGGGTACCCGTCACCACGGCGACCTCGGAGGCGAAGTCACAGCTCAGCTACGCCGAGGTGTGACGTAACACCAGCGACATCACACCGATCCGGGCCTGTCACGAGCCGTTGACAGGCTCGCTCGGCATGTAGGTACGCCGTACCCACGAAGTACGACGACTCGAGTGCGGGACGAGAGCCATGTACGAGGAAGAACAGCGACCGGACCACGGGCCCCTGGCGGGTTTCACCGTGGGTGTGACGGCCGCGCGCCGGGCCGATGAGCTCGGGGCGCTGCTGCAGCGACGCGGTGCCGCCGTCCTGCACGCCCCTGCCCTGCGGATCGTGCCGCTCGCCGACGACAGCGAGCTGCTGGCCGCGACGAAGGAGATCATCGAGCAGGTGCCGGACATCGTCGTGGCCACGACCGCGATCGGGTTCCGGGGCTGGGTCGAGGCCGCGGACGGCTGGGGGCTCGGGGAGGAGCTGCTGTCCCGGCTGGGCGGCGTACGGATCATGGCGCGCGGGCCGAAGGTCAAGGGCGCGGTGCGGGCGGCCGGGCTGACGGAGGAGTGGTCGCCGTCGTCGGAGTCCATGGCGGAGGTGCTGGACCGGTTGCTGGAGGAGGGTGTCGACGGTCTGCGGATCGCGATCCAGCTGCACGGTGAGCCGCTGCCCGGGTTCGTGGAGGCGTTGCGGGCGGGCGGGGCCGAGGTGCTCGGGGTGCCCGTCTACCGCTGGATGCCGCCGGAGGACATCACGCCGGTCGACCGTCTGCTGGACGCGACGGTCGGCCGGTCCCTGGACGCGCTCACCTTCACCAGTGCCCCCGCCGCGGCCTCGCTCCTCTCCCGGGCGACGGAGCGCGGACTGCTCGACGAGGTCCTGGCGGCGCTGAGCCACGACGTCCTGCCGACCTGCGTGGGCCCGGTCACCGCACTGCCCCTTCAGTCGCGCGGCATCGACACGATCCAGCCCGAACGCTTCCGGCTCGGCCCGCTCGTCCAGCTCCTCTGCCAGGAACTCCCCGCGCGGGCGCGCACCTTTCCCGTCGCCGGGCACCGTGTGGAGATCCGGGGCCACGCCGTCCTGGTCGACGGCGCCCTCAAACCGGTCCCGCCCGCCGGCATGTCCCTCCTGCGCGCCCTCTCCCACCGCCCCGGCTGGGTCGTCGCCCGCGCGGACCTGCTGCGCGCGCTGCCCGGCTCCGGCCGCGACGAACACGCGGTGGAAACGGCCATGGCGCGCCTCCGCACGGCCCTCGGCACGCCGAAGCTGATCCAGACGGTGGTCAAACGCGGCTACCGCCTGGCCCTGGACCCGAGCGCGGAAACGAAATACGCGGACGCGTGATCCCGTCCGGGGGTTGAGCTGGATCGCGACATCTTCTGCCCGTTGTCGGCTGGGGGACGAGCTTCCGGGCGTCGGTGGAGAGGGCGGGGCGTGCTGCCCGGAGG
>NZ_JAIGQA010000331.1:0-3006 GCF_019733245.1 Streptomyces sp. WAC04114 | reverse complement strand
CCGCGGCACCACCCCGGCGGCGGTGGATCGGCGCTCCTCGCGCCCGCGCCGCCGATGCTCCCCCACCCCCTCGCGTTGCAGCGCGCCCTGCGTCCGCTGCAGCGCAAGGTGCCCTCCCCGCACGCGCGCCTGCTGGACGAGCGCGCGACGGCCGACCGGATCGCGCGGCTCGGCGCCCACCCGGCCGTGTGGCTCCCCGTGCTGCGCCCGGCACCCGACCGCTGGCTGCGCCTGAACCTCGTGCACGACACCGGCCCCACCATGCCGGTCTGGCGCCCCCTGGTGAGCGAACTGCACGCGGCGCTGGCCCAGTCGGGCATCTTCCGCGCGGTCACCCTGCACCCGGCCACTCCCGACGGCCGCGCCCGCCAGGTCCCCGTCCTCGCCGACGGCCGCACGGCCACCCTCGTGGTCAGCGACTGCATGGGCCCGCAGTGGCGCCCGGGCGAGGCGGGCGAGCGCTGGTACCGCACCCTGCGGAACTGGGCCCACCGCATGCCGCTCGCCGTCGTCCAGCCTCTCCCCGAACACCTGTGGCCCACCACGGCGTTGCCCGCCGAGCCGGGCCTGCTGACGGCCCCCACCACCGCGGCCCCCACGGCGACCCTCGCGTTCACCCCGTACGACGCCTCACCACCTCCGGACGGGGCCCTCCCGCTGCCGGTCCTGGAACCGGGCGCCCCCTGGCTCGCCCACTGGGCCGCCCTGCTCGCCGACCCTGGCGGCGCCCGCACACCCGGCGCGGTGGCCTGGCTGCCGCCCGCTCCCGCGCTCCCCGCCGAGCCCGCCCCCGACCACACCACGGCCTCTCCCGAGGACCTGGTCCTGCGCTTTCGCGCGACCGCGTCCCCCGAGGCCTTCCGCCTGGCCGGGCACCTGGCGCTGGCGGTCCCCTCGGTCCCGGTGATGCGCCTCGTCCAGCGCACCCTGGACCGCGACCCGCGCCCCCAGCACCTGGCCGAGGTGATCCTCAGCGGCATGCTCACCGCCGCCCCCGGCCCCTCCGGCTCCTACGCGTTCCGGCCCGGCGTACGGGAGTTGCTGCTGCGCTCCCTGCCCCGCACGGCCCGTGGCCGGACCCGGGAGTTCCTCGCCCGGGTCGGGGGCCTGATCGACGAGCGCGCGGGGCTCGCGGCCGGTCAGTTCCGGGCCGAGACGGGCGACGGACACGACGAGGCCGGCGCGGCGTTCGCGACCGTCAGCGAGGAGACCGTGCGGCGGCTGGGCGGAACGGACCCGCGATCGGACACGGACCCGCGATCGGGCACGGACCCGCAATCGGACACACGGGCCGCCGCCCCCACGATCCTCTTCGAGTCCGACGACCTCACCGGCCACCCCGAGGCCCGCATCACCCTCGAGTACGCGGTGCACGAGATGCTCTCGCGCGGCGCGCTCGCCCCCCACCGGTTCGACGTGCGCGTCCGCGGCAGCGGCTACGACGTCCACACCGAACCCGGCACCTACCTGCTCCCCGTGCTGGTCGCCGTCCTGCGGGGCCTGCCCGAGGTGCTCACCGGACTCGTGGACCCGCCGCCCCTGACCGTCACGTTCTGGGACCGGCCCGTCCCGCCGCCCGAGCCGCCGCCCGTGCCCGCCGACATCCAGGTGATCGTCTCCCCGGCCGTCTACGAGCAGTTCGCCGCCAGCTCCGCCGCCCAGGGCCCCCAGCGCTTCCAGCCCCTCTACCAGGACGGCGCCACGGACACCCCGCCCGTCGCCTGGTACTGCCCGCTGTCCCCCGCCACGACCCCCGAGCCCGAGGCCCGCGACCTGGTGCGGGGCCCCTTCATCACCCGCGACCTGCGCCGGCTCGGCATACCGGCCCCGGGCCGCACGGCCGTCGTCCACACCCGGCCCGACGGCCCGCTGACCCTTCTCAACCCCGCCCGGCCGCATGGTGACGGCAAGCCGCGGCTCGTGACGTACTACGAGGTCGACCTCACCACGCACCAGGCCCACCACCGGGTCTCGCTGCCGAGTTCCGGCAAGGGCGCCTTCGCCGCGGCGGTCGAGCTGTCCTGGCACGTGGAGGACCCGGTCGCCTTCGTACGGGCCGAGGTCGGCCGGGTGTCCGAACCGCTGCTCGGCCACCTGCTGGAGGAAGCGGCCCGCATCACCCGCCGGCATCCGCTGCGCCGGGCGGGCGCCGCCCAGCGCGCGGTCAACGCCGGGCTGCGCCACTGGCCGGTGCCCGGGCTGTCGGTGACGGCCTCGGTTCAACTGGACCGGGAGGGCGCGGCCCTGCCCGCACCGCAGGGGGCCGCTCCCGCGCGGCTCCCGCTGCCGCGGCTGCTCGGCGAGGCCGAGACGGTCCTGGTCGGCTTCGACGGCCCGATGACCCGCCTGTTCTCGGCGAGCACCGCGCGCGAGGCCGTGCTCGGCCTGCTCGCCCTCGTCGACGAGCACCGCGACGCGCGGCACGCCCTGCCCGGCGCGGTGCGGGAGACGTTCGCCCATCCGCTGGACGTGCTCCGGGCCTTCGCGCAGGACCCGCTCGGGCCGCTGCTGCGCGAACGCCTGGACGAGATCGAACTCCGGGCGGTGCCGCACGCCCCGGCCACGCACAACTCCGCGCCACTGGTGCGCACCCTGCACGCCTCCGGCCGCCGCGTCTGCGTCGTCACGGACGTCTGCGCCGAGGCCGTACCCCGCTATCTGCGGCCCTACGGCGCCCTGCCCGTGGCCGGCGTCCACGGACGCGCCGAGGACCTCGCGCTGCTCACCCCGCACCCGGACTGCATGCTGCGCGCCCTCGACGCCTGCGCGGGGTCGGCCGCCACGGGCCTGGTCATCGGCTCCACCGTCGCCGAGCTCGCCGCCGCCCAGCGGGCCGGGCTGCGCTTCGTCGGCCTCGCCCGGAACACCACCACCGACCGGCAGCTGCGCGAGGCCGGCTGCGAAATCGTCGTCATCCCGGCCGCGCTGACGACCGAGGGGGGCCACGGCCTGCAGTTCGAGGACGTGGCGTCCCGTGAACACGTCGCCACCCTGTGCGTCACCCCC
>NZ_JAIGQA010000330.1:0-3146 GCF_019733245.1 Streptomyces sp. WAC04114 | reverse complement strand
GCTGGGGGCGCTGCGGCTGCGGGGCGTACTGCTGGGGCTGCTGCTGCTGGGGCCGGGCCACCTGGCGCTGGGGGCGGCGGCGCAGCGGGTCCTCGTTCGGGTCGAGGTACTGGACCTGCGTCTGCTCGTTGCGGTCGCGGGCCGCGCGCAGCTGGTTCTGCCAGGGGTGCGGGTCCTCGGGTCCGCCCTGCCCGCCCTGCTGTCCGGGGTGGCCGGGCGAGCCCGGCGGGACCGGCGGCATGACGGCGGTCGGGTCGGCGGCGCCCCGGTGGTTCATGACGGCGGTGGGGTCGGCGGCGCCGGCCGGGCCGGAGGTGTGCGGCAGGACGCTGGTCGCGGCGTTCGGGTCGTACGAGCCCGCGCCCTGCGGGAGGACCTGGGTGGGGTCGGCCGCGCCGGGGGTGTCCGGCACCGGCGCGGGGGCCGGGTCGGGCACGAGGAGCATGCCGACGCCCTCGGCGGCGGCGATCTGCGCGGAGTTCGCGTGCACCCCGATGCCCTCGGCGACGACGCGCAGGCCACGGGCGAGGTTCTCGGCGCTGGGCCGCTCGTCCGGGTTCTTGCGCAGACAGCGCTCGATGACCGTCCACAGCGGGTCGGGGACCGTCGAGGGGCGGCGCGGTTCGGCGCTCAGGTGCTGGTGCAGCACCTCCAGGGCGGAGCCGCCGGAGAACGGCGGGCGGCCGGTGACCAGCTCGTACAGCAGGATGCCGGCGCCGTAGATGTCGACGGCGGAGGTCTGCGGGCGGCCCTCGGCCGACTCGGGCGCGACGTACGCGGGCGTGCCGACGAACTCCTGGGTGCGGGTCAGTCCCGGGGAGTCGGCGAGGCGGGCGATGCCGAAGTCGGTCAGCAGCGGGTGCATCTGCCCGTTGTACTGCTGGAGCAGGACGTTGGCCGGCTTGAGGTCGCGGTGGACGACGCCGTCGGCGTGGCTGGCGGCGAGCGCGTCGGCGATCTGGGCGGTGAGCAGGGCGGCGGCGACCGGGGTGAACGGCCCGTTCTCGCGCAGGTAGCGGTGCAGGTCGGGGCCCTCGACGAGGTCCATGACCAGCGCCAGCAGCTCGCCCTCGACGACCAGGTCACGGACCCGGACGATGTTCGGGTGGGTCAGCCGCAGCAGGACCGACCGCTCGCGCAGGAACCGCATGACGATGTCCGGGTCGCCGGCCAGCTCCTCTTTGAGGACCTTGATCGCGACGGTCTCGCCGGGCTGCCCCGGCACGGCCGCCTCGGCGCCCGCGGTCTCGCGCTGGCGGGCGCGCCAGACGGTGCCCGTGGCGCCGCGTCCGAGCGGCTCCTCGAGGAGGTACTTGCTGCCTACCGGCCGCACGTCATGCGCTCCCTGGTGCTTGCCTTGCCTGCTGGCCTGTCCGACCCACTGTAGTGCCGGGGGGCCGGGGACCGGTGTGTCGTCTTTCTGTGGGTCTCACGCGGTGGGTCTTACGTAGTGGGTCTTACGTAACGGCCGTCACAGCCGTTCGAAGGAAAGACGCTCACCTCGGTCGTGTGGTTGCCGGGAGTGAGCGTGACCGATCTCAAGCGGTCGCCTGTGGGTCATCTCTCAGGCACTTTTGCGGGCAGAGCCGACCAATCAAGATCACCTTTTCCGGAGCGAGGGGCGCGCTGTCAGTGGCAGGTGCGAGGATGCTGGCAGTACTGGCCGACGTGCTGGGGCGGGGTGGGGGACTCCGCGCCCGGGCAGAAGGGACCGCTGACGGCGATGCAGATCCGGCTGACCGTCGTAGATCCGCTGGGCCCGTCGGCGCCGGCGCGGGACCGCGCCCCGCGCAGCGACGTGCTGGTCACGGCGCCCGCCGGTACGGCGCTCGCCGCGGTGGCGTCCGCGCTCGCCCAGGTGGTCTCCGGTGGTGACGGCTCGGGGACGCCCGTGCTGTACGCCGGGGAGCAGCGGCTCGACGCCCAGCGCTGCACGCTCGGCGAGCCCCCGCTGACCGACGGCGCCGTGCTGTCCGTGGGCGGGCCGGGCGAGCCCGAGCCGCATCCCGAGCTCGAGGACGCCCCGGCCCAGCTCCAGGTCGTGGCCGGCCCCGACGCCGGCGGTGTCCATCTCCTGCACGGCGGTGAGATCCGCGTCGGCCGCTCCGCCGACGCCGACGTGCCGCTCGACGACCCGGACGTCTCCCGGCTGCACTGCACGGTGACGGTGAGCGCGGACGGCCGCGTCGCGGTCGCCGACCTGGACTCCACGAACGGCACGACGGTGAACGGCGCGCGGGTCGGCGGCCGGGCGGTCCCCTTCGCGCCGGGTGCGCTGCTGCGGATCGGTGAGTCGACCCTGCGGCTGGCTCCCGCCGGGGGGCCCGGGGGCCGGGTCGAGACGACACCCGACGGGGAGGGGCACGTGCGCGTGGCCGGCCCCGCCGGGGACACGGCGGCGTCGCACGCGCGCGTGGCCGACCCGAGACCGGCCGCGCCCGCCGGTCCCACGCACCACGCCCACGGCACGGCGGCCTGGGGCACGCCCGGTGCCTCCGGGAGCGGCTCGGCCGATCCGGCCGTGGTGCCCGGGCAGGGCGGGGCACCACGGATCGAGAGCGGCGGTCCGGACGCCGCGTCCGAACGGCCGGAGGGCCGGGCGGACGGCGGCGGGGCCCACCCTGTGGGCAGCGGCGGTGAGACCTACGCCGGGGGCTCGCGGAGCGAGGTGCCGACCGGGGGTGCGGCCCACGCTGGGGACAGCCGGGGTCAGGCGCCTGTGCGAGGCGCCGGTGGCGGAGCACGCGCCGGAGACGGCCGGAGCGAGGTGCCGGCCCAGGAGGCCGGCCGCAGCCAGGCGCCCTCCGCGGACACACCGCGTGCGGCCCACGCGGGGGACAGTTGGAGTCGGGCGTCCGCCCAGGGCACCGGGGGCGCGGCCCACGCCGGGGACGGCTGGAGCGAGGTGCCGCCCCGGGGCGGCGCAGGGGCCGGGGACGGTTGGACTCAGACGCCCGCCCAGGGTGCCGGGGGTGCGGCCCGCTCGGGAGACAGCCGCGGCGGGGTGCCGGCCCAGGGCGCCCGGCGCGCGGGGAACGGCCCGGGCACCGAGGACGCGGCACGTTCGCAGGCCGGAGCCGCACGGACTGCCCCCGAGACGCACGGGACGCCCACCCGGCGGCCCGAAGCCGCTCAGGGTCCCTCCC